>CANQLQ010000017.1 GCA_947624755.1 uncultured Clostridia bacterium
AAACAGATGAATTTTGAAAATATGAAGTGCGACGGTTGCGGTCGTATATTTGAAAAAGAAGATGATGTTGTAGTCTGTCCCGAATGCGGAACACCGCAGCATCGCAGATGTTATGAGCTTTGCAACGGATGCGTAAATTCAGAAAAACATAAACTCGGTTTTGAATGGCAAAAAGAAAATCTTGCCTGCGACAGCCAAAATGATTCTAAGCCCGAAGATAAAGACCGGAATAATACTGATAACGGTCAAACGGATACGCCTTCCGACTCAGGTATGTTCTCGAATATAGCTCCGGAGCTTGGAGACATTATAGATCCGGAAAGCGGACTTCCCCGGCTTGATGATCTTATTGAATCGAGGGTAAGGGCTCTTGCACCGGGAATTACAGCCGAACAGCGCAGTGAACATCTTTGCGGCGCTGAGCTTGGAACAACGATTTCTTTTATAGGCAACAATGCTGCCGCCTACGTAAAAAAATTTCGCAAAAGAGAACACGAAAGAAAACACACCTTCAACTGGGCAGCGTTTTTCTTCACACCGATTTGGTTCTTTTACAGAAAGCTTTATAAAGCCGGAGCAGTATTTATTTCGCTGATGATTTCGCTTTCAATGCTCATGGCTAAGCCGTCGCAGGATATTCTTGCAATTTATGAAGATATTTATCAAAGCGGCGCTGCGATGATAACAGAGGCTCAATATTCGGCTCTTTTGAAGGCTATGATACCTATTATGATAATTGAGGCAATTACGTTTTTAGTTCGTTTGATTGCCGGATTTACCGCAGACAAAATATATTGGAATCATTGCCGGCAATCGCTCGAAAAGATTGAAGAATTAAAAAGTTATGACGAGGTTACCGCTTTGGGTATATATCTGAAACGATGCTCAACGAGCTTTATTGCGGTATTTGTTGCATTAGCTGCCTATTACTTTTTGCCGCAAATACTGATTTCATTTTTCGGATAAACCGAGATTTTTAAGAAACGGAGAAAAAACGATGAAAATTAGAAAAGCTATAATACCTGCCGCAGGTCTTGGAACAAGAGTCCTTCCGGCATCTAAATCAATCCCGAAAGAAATGCTCAATATCGTTGACAAGCCTGCAATTCAATATATTGTTGAAGAGGCTGTCGCTGCCGGAATTGAAGAAATTCTTATCATAACCAACAGGGGTAAGGGCGCAATTGAAGACCACTTTGACCATTCGTTTGAGCTTGAGGCCAACCTCAGGGGCAATGAGTCAAAAAAGAAAATTTTCGACGATATTATGAAGCCCGTAAATATGGCTAATATCTACTTTATAAGGCAGAAAGAAACAAAAGGTCTTGCCGATGCAATATACAGAGCTAAAACCTTTATCGGCAATGAACCGTTTGCCATACTTTACGGTGACGATGTAATCGTTAACCCCGATGGACAGCCGGTAATCGGTCAGCTTTGCGACGCATATGAAAAATACGGATGCGGCATTGTCGGGGTAAATGAAGTGCCGAGGAAAGACGTCGGAAAATACTGCTCGCTTGATATTACTCCTCTTGAAGGCAACGTGATGAAATGTAACGATATTATTGAAAAGCCTACCGAAGACCAAATAATGTCGTGCTATTCAATACTCGGCCGTGTCGTTATGCCGCCGGAAATTTTTGATTATATTGAAAAAACACCGGTAAATAAAAAAGCCGGTGAGGTGTATTTTACCGATTCATTGGTTTTGCTTGCCAAGGAAAAGGGTCTTAATGCAATTGATTTTGTCGGCACAAGATATGATATGGGCAATAAGCTCGGCATTATGAAAGCAAATTGCGAAATGGCGCTTATGCACGATGAAATAGGGGAAGATTTTAAGAAATATATCAAACAGCTTGCTAAAGAAATTGAATAAAACGGCGCTTAGCGAATACTTATTAATATAAGCCGGTAAATCAGGTCACCCTGAATTAATCGGCGATTCCTTAGAAAAATGTAGGGGCGGCTATGTGTGGCTGCCCGACCAAAATAATTTTAATCACATAGGGGCGACCACGCGGGGTCGCCCCTCCTGCGTTCTTTCAGACAAAAATTTCGCAGCCTGTGGGCTGCGATGAGGGCTCCGCCGCCTTTTGAAAAAGGCGGGCGAAAACTTTTCTAATCAATCTGAGCGTTAGATTTAATTAGGGCACCCTGAATTAATCAGTGCTTCCTTAGAATCCGTTTTTTGTTACTTATTTGTTTTTGAGGGCTTCTTCATAAAGTCGAAGCGTAATTTCATTCATCTTATCCATTTTGCGCTCAATGTCAGACACCATAGCGAACTGATTTTTAGCGCGGACAAGATTATGCTCCGGGTAGTTTGTTTTGAAATAGTTGTCACCGTCAAGGTAGTCGGTCAGAAAACGCACGCCGCATTCAAACGTCATAAGCCATGCGCCGTATGCAAGGTGTTCTACTTCCGCCTTAGTCAGCGCATCGGCGCAGCAGGACAGATAACCTTTGGTATAGCTTTCATAAAGTTCAAGCGAAACGGAAACTTTTGAAAGGTCTTTTTCGTCTTCAAGCGCAGTGCTTGCCCCCGAACGGATAGCATCGCCGAAATCATAAAGTGAAAGTCCGGGCATAATGGTATCAAGGTCAATGATACATATGCCTTTTTTTGTTTCTTCGTCAAAAAGAATATTGTTAATTTTTGTATCGTTATGAGTTACGCGAAGGGGAATTTTTCCGCTTTCGAGAAGGTCGAGCGCAATTTTTGCCCGGTCTTTTCTTGAAAGAGCAAACTTTAGTTCAGCGTCAACTTTTTCAAGACGGTTTACCTTGTCTTCTTTTGCCGCATTTTTTAGAGCTTCAATGCGCTTTGGTGTGTTATGGAAATCGGGAATTGTTTCCTTTAGGCTTTCGCTCGGATATTCGTTGAGCAGACATTGGAATCTTCCGAAGCTTCTGCCGGCGCTTTCAAATACATCTTTGTTGTCGATAAGGTTATATGTATACGCGCGGTCAATAAAGTCGTAAATTCTCCAGCAGCAATCGTCCTTTGCAAAATAATATTTGCCGTCTTTTGTTTTGAGAAAGTTTAAAGCCTCACGCTTGGGGTCGCCGCCGGTTTGTGCTATCTTCTCTATCAAAAATTTTGAAACGCTTACAATATTTTCCATAAGAATTTCCTGATTTTTGAAAACGTGTATGTTTATATTTTGTACAAGGTATTTTTTTGTTTCGCCGTTTTGTAAAAATTCGGCGTAGTAAGTTGAATTTATATGTCCGTCGGTAAAAATCTTTGTTTCTGTAAGTTCGCCTTCGATATTGAAAAAGCGGCAGACGGAAAGTATTTTTTCGTTATCAATTATTTGTTCTTGCAATTTTCAACCATCCTTTCTTTGCGTTACAACTATTTTTGCAAATAAGCCGGGATTATGAAATCCAGGAGGAAGCTCGCCCATAGGGGAAAAAGACCCAAAATGGGGCGATTCGGTTTTGTCGCCGCATTTAAAAAAGTTTCCGCGGTAATTACCGGCCGAAGCCGAAAAGTGTTCACCGAAGACTTCATCTATAAGTTTACACGGAACGAAAAGTTCAACAGACCAGCCGCCGTGGTTTATTTCAGCGAGAACGGTCGGTTCTTTTTTTGTAAGTTCTTTTAGAAAAATTCGGTTGTCGCGGCTCTTACCTGCCGCGCAGAGATAAGCCCCACCCGCAGTCATTTCAAAGTTGAGATATTCGTCACGGTGGGAAAAGGGCTTGAAGAAAAATTCCATGCAGCTGTCCTCCCAGCAGTTTTCATCTCTGCCTTTGCAGACGGCTCTTATATTTGTTTCGTCGGTACGCATTTTTAAAAATATACCTTTTTCTTTTACGAAACAAAGCTGAAACGAACACTTCGGACGGTATTGCTTTTCGGTTTCCCATTGATAAAAGTCAACCTGACCGCACGCAACTTTATTCCAGTCGGGTTCGTTTTCAAAGGTGAAGGTTCGATAGGTTTTAATCATTTGTTTCACCCGGCTGTTCCTTGAGATAATAAAGTCTCGAATCGGTGTCAAGAAGTATTCTTGAAGTCCCGAAGCTATAGCCGCTTGAAACATATCTTTGATGCGGCTTGAAGCCTGAACTCATGAGTGCATCGCCGCCGAGAAATTCATAGTTTTCTTTTTCTGTATGAAGCTTTACCGTATCAATTATCCAGTCATAAACCTTGCTGTTGTCCGGGTCAAACTTTTTGGGAAGAACTGTGCTTATTATCTCTTTGAAAATGCCGATATTCAGCACTTGAACCCTTGCGGTAAGAGAATAGTCTTTTTCTTCGTCAAGTCCCGCAAAACGAATTATATCGTTGCCGTTATTCGGTGACATACGGTTGACGAAATATCCCATTAAGCTTTCCGATTTATCTTTGCTCGAAACCTGCCATTTTGTGATATCCTCTTTAAACGGGTCACCGATGCGGTAAAAATCACCGAACTGAAGAAGCCTTCTGTGCTCTTTGTAATATTCAATTTGTTTTACGATTGCGGCTTTGTCAAATTTTGAAAGCTGTGTAACATCAAGCTCATAGCCCAAAATACCGAATGAAGCTACATTAAATCTTTCTTCAACGCTTGAAGCTCTGAGGTTTTGCGCGCTCGGAGAGGCGGAAACGTGCATTGTCATAACGGACTGCGGATAGCCGTATGAAGTGCCGGTTTGAATTTTTATTCTGTCGAGCGGATCGGTGTTGTCTGAAGTCCAGCACTGCGGCATATAGCAGAAGGTGCCGAGATCAAAACGGTTGCCGCCGCTTGAGCAGGCTTCAAAAAGAATTTCGGGAAAGCGTTCGGTAAGAGCGTCCCAGATTTTGTAAAGGCCTAAAATATATCTGTGGAAAAATTCGCCGCTTCTTGCGCCTTTTCTGCGTGAAAATACGTCGGACATCTGTCTGTTGTTATCCCATTTGATGTATGAGATGTTGCCGTAACGGAAAACATCGGTCATAGTGTCAATAATATACTGACATACATCGTCTCTTGTAAGGTCAAGCACAAGCTGATTTCTGCCCTGAGAGGGGGTATATTTGTCTGTTGTGACCGCCCAGTCGGGATGCGCTCTGAAAAGGTCGCTGTCGGGGGAAATCATTTCCGGCTCGACCCAAAGACCGAACATAAGCCCCATTTTGTTGATTTTTTCCGAAAGGCCTTTTATACCCGAGGGAAGTTTTTTCATATTGACATACCAGTCGCCGAGCGAAGATTTATCATTGTTTCTTTTGCCGAACCAGCCGTCGTCAAGAACAAACATTTCCGCGCCGAGCTGTGCGCCGGCTTTTGCAATGGCAAGAATTTTCTTTTCATTGAAGTTAAAGTATGTGCCTTCCCAGTTGTTGACAAGAACGGGACGTTCACGGCCTTTCCAATAACCGCGCACAATATGTTCATTTACAAAACGATGCATATTAAGGCTCATACCGTTAAGCCCCTCGGCGCTGAAGGTCATAACGCTTTCGGGGGTATCAAAAAAGCTGCCCTCTTTAACAAGCCAGTCAAATTCAAACGGATTTATGCCGTTTTGAACTCTCAAAAGGCCATGGGTCGAAATTTCTGTTCTTGTGATATGGTTGCCGGAATAAACAAGATTGAAGCCGTAACATTCGCCGCTGTCCTCATTGCAATCGCCGCTTGTTACCGCAAAAAACGGGTTATGACGGTTTGAGCTTGTCCCTGTTATTGAACCTACCGAAAATTCGCCGCCCGTAAGCTTATGTTCATGCTTCTGTCTTTCACGAAGCCATGCACCGTCAAAGGAAATGGCAGTATAATCACCCATAGGAAGATCAATTTGCATACTCATAATGCTTTTTATCCTGAAAGGCTTGTCGCTCTTGTTATAAAGGCGTACACTTCTTGTAATTACGTTACATTCTTCAAAAACGGTATAGAAAAGATGAAGCTGTGCGCCGAGAATTTTATCTTCAAGAATAACTGTTAGCGTCTGTGATTTTCCATATGAGGACGGAAGACCGTGCAAAATAGGCTTTACGTCAGTAATTGCAAAGTTTTTATATAGAAAATCTGTTGTGAAATTATCATCGGCGCAAGTTATCTGTATTGCGGGAAGGCGGTAATCTCCCTTTCCGTAGGCGGAATATTCAAGAGGAATATGGTCAAGAGAAAGCTTGGTGTCGTCCTGACTTCTTGCGGTGGTGTTCCCGTAGCCCATTTCGTGTTTGTCATAAAGGAAGGTATAGTCTTTATGGCGGCGGATTTTCTTTCCGTAATAAAGACTTTCGAGCTGACCTGAGGGCAGGGCGCGGAAAATATAGCTCGTTTTTTCGGTCTGAAGATGAAAAACATTTTCGTCGGTTGTATAAATCATATTTTCTCCTTTTGGAATAAAATTGCCTATTTAGTTTTCTTTCATCAAATATTTATATAACTTTTCTTCACAATCATCCATCGGTAAAAAGAAGTTGTCCATACGTTTCTTGAAAATGTCGTCAGGGATAAAATTGTTTTCTGCTATCCGTTTTAATTCTTCTATTGCCGCCTTGGGTTCAAGTACCAGATTGCCGAAAGCCTCTTCAAACGGCAGATCAAGCTTTCTGTAATTGCTGATACCGGATTCAATTTCCTCTATATCGGGCACGAAATAAACTACCGGACGGCTCAAATATGCATAATCAAATACATAGGATGAAATATCGGTCATGAAAATTTTATAATCTTCTACATCTACTTTGCCGTCGACAATACTTACCCTGTCAGATTTGATTTCAAACAAGTCTATTGCAGATTTCATATTTTGATGCAGTTTAGCGTCCAGATATAAATTGTTTTTCTCAAGAAAATCAGCCAATTCCGGACTGCTTAAGAAAGCAATAAATTTAGTAAAATACTTTGATTTGAGAAGTTGTTTTGTGTTTCCCTCCCAAAGTGCATCGGTATTTTTTCTGACAAGATAACTTCTCCATGACGGAGCAAAGATGATGCGGTTTTTTGCCTTCCTGCTCTTGTCAATATGATTATATCTTGGCATACCGAATGGAAGAATGTCCTCAGGTCTGTAATTGTATTTATTTATTAAATTGTTTTGTTCAAATTCTGATGAAACAACAATTTTGTCGAATTTACACCTTTCTGCAGATTGCATCCACCTCAAATCTGCGTGCAAAACACCATGCTGCAAATATATAACAGTAGGCTGGTGAAGGTCTCTTAGATATACCATATCAGCCTCTTCTAACGGCAGGCGGGGGCGGACGTCTATAAAGCTTACAATTGAATACTCAGCTTTAAAATAAAGACTTTTATGGATATCGCTTTCAAATTCAATCAAATGTTTTGACTGTTTATTGGTGCAAAGCTCTTTTATTTCATCCATATTGCCGTCACAAATGTAATATCTGTCTATGCCGTCTTCTTTTTCAAAATCATGCTGAAACTGATAAAATCCGTTTTCCGCACCTATTGTGTGATGATCTGAATATATCCATATTCTGTTTTTCTTTTGAGAAGAGAGCACTTTGTTTCTCAAATTTGATAGTTCTTCAGGAATTGGTACAGAAAAGCTTCTGTTAGCTTCCAAATCATATTGTTCTTCCTGCGAAATTTTGCTTACCTCAATTGTGTTATTTCTAAGAGAAAGCAGATATCCGTCACGGACAAAGGATGTTATACCAATTTTTTTATTGAACACAGATATTGCTGCGCAGTTAAGTCGTGTTTTGAGTTCAACACCGTTAAATTTAACAATAAAGAACAGCTTATCATTATCAGAGCTCTTGAAAGAAAACCTAAAGCCCCAAAAATTATTTGTACGTGTCTTTGATTTATAGCAACCGTTTATTGACTCAAACGCAGGGACATTAAATCTTTTATTATTTACAAAAGCAATAACTTCAGGGATGTCTTTAATATAGTTAAATATGGGGGATTTTACAAATCCCAAAACAGATACAACGCCTTTTTTAACATCGACTTTGCTCAGGACAATCTCCATTTTCTTGCTATGGTAAATTGTTTTGCCGTCAACGCCGATATATATATCCCCGGTGTTTAATATTACTGTTGGATGAGCGTTTTTTTTCAAAGAGATCCAGAAATGGTGATGGAATACATCCATTGAGGGATGATTTATTATGATGTCAGTATCTACCTTTTCCATAAGAGCTTTGATTCTGCCAATCGCTTCGTCAAACTGCTCTTTTTTGTAATGATAAGGAAAAAGCATATTTGCTTTTAGCTTCCAGTTAATATCATGTATAAACATTCCTTGAAAATATGGCGGAACATGCTCATACTGGTTGAACAGAAACTCATAATACGCAATGGTCGGTTCCCATAATTCGATCGGGCTGCTATGCACAGACATAATGCTGCCCTCGTGCGCTAAGTACATATATTCTGCATCCTGGCAAAACCCTATTTTCATTTTTTCGCTTAATACTTGATTAATATATTTTTGATCTTCGTGTACTAAAAAGGAAGAATCAAACAGTGTATTTTTTTCTAACTTATTTTTGACGCAAATATTCATAGTGGTTTGCGTAATATATGGATATTTCTCTAAATCATATACGCCATCTTTTTTCAAAAAACTAAATCTATAATGATTATATTTTGTAAGCTCCCATTTTTCGTCATATTTTTTTAAAGGATAGGTTACTAAGTCTACCTCATCATACACTTCTTCAAAAAAATTAACTATATTTTCAACCGATGTGCAGCTCAGTTTATCATCTGAATCCAAAAAAAGAATAAATTTTCCCTCGGCATGGGCAAGCCCCAAATTTCGTGCGGCGGCAGGACCTCCATTCTCTTTATTGAACACCTTAAAGAAAGAATGTTTCTTAGCATATTTATTGCAAATCGCAGGGCTGTTGTCTGTTGAGCCGTCGTTTATCAGCAGAACCTCCATTTTGTCATGGCTGATAGTCTGAGCAATAAGGCTGTCAAGGCAGTCTCTGAGATATTTTTTAACATTGTATACCGGAACTATCACAGTTACTTTATATTTAAAATCCATTGCATTCACCTCTGTTAAGAATCAGTTACTTCTTTTTCCTGCTTAACTTGTATTTGAGCCATGCTTTGAAGCTCTTAATTAAATCTCTCATTCCAAGCTTTCCCTGCGCATAAAGGGCGGGAACTTGCTTACGAGGATCTGCGAGCGCATTGGTCTTTTTGTCAACGGTCTTTACTTTCTTTTTCAACGAATTGAAGTTTTCATTAAGCGATTTTAAGCTTTTTGTATTCTTTTTTATTTTCGTCGTAAGAGATTTCAATTTTAATTGTTGTTCATTCTGCTCACTTATTAAGAAGGAAATTGGTTTTTCAATCGGCGAAACGATGTCCACCATCATCATCTCTAACCGGGCTTTCATAACAGGTGTTATCATGCGCTCTATATAAAAGAGGTAAGCTTCAATGTCCATAGCGCTAAGCGATTCAATATTACCGCCTATGTAAAGGCTGTAAATATTTCTTGCAAAATCATTTGATTTTGTCAGTTCGCCAATCTCTTTGATAAGATCAAATATGCTGCTCTTTACTGCCAAATCATATTCTTTGCAGATAAGCAATCTGTACAGCTTTGAAAGGTATTTATCAAAGAGGAAAAGACCTGCCTTTGAATTTGCCTTTATGGCTTTGCCTATTATGTCAAGGATCTTTGCTTTGTTTTGCAAGCAGCACTCGGCATCATCGACTGACCGACCGAGCGTTTCGGAGGGTAAATAAAAGCACACCTCATCCGATACAGCTTGCGATACTCCTTCGGCTATCATCTTGTCGATCCATATCTCAAAGGGTATTTTTTCGCTTATTGAATCATAGGTAAGCTGAGACAGGAGCTTTTTTTTGATAAAGATGCTTTGAAGATCGGCTTTTTCAGTGTTAATTACCGTGCTCTCGTTCATCTTCGTTACGATATAATCTTCATCATCTTTTACGGCGTGAGAGACAGCTATAATATCTGCATTTATTTCAGCTGCGGTTTGTGAAGCCACGGGAGACGCTACGGTGTAGATCGAGATGAAGTTTATAAGACTTTCTTCTTCTGCGTATGAAACAGCCTCTTTTATCTTATCGAAATCGTTCTGCGGCTTATCCGATATAAGTTTTAAGCCGCCGGAAGAGCCAAGAAAATCGGCAAACTCTCCTGTTTTATCGAATTGATTTTCCGCAATTATTATTTCAGTGTCTTTATATGTCTGCCTAAGCAGGGAGCTGACACAGCGTATAAGAAATGCTGACGATTTGAACGGGGTGATAATATGGGTGATTTTCATACGGTTTACCTCTTTTTTCTTTAAGAAATTCCTGCTCGTATTGCTATATTGCGTAGCTTTGCATTCTCAGTTTTTTTGCCAATCATAGTTATCAAATATATTTACCGCAATTAAAAATATTATGCATTTTTGCCGGATGACGGACTATAGGAAATAATATTATAGTATTACCAATATTTTCATTTTTGTATTTTCATTTATGGTATCACATAAAACCGGGAAAGTCAATACAGAACAAAGGTTAGTTGTCAGATGATATTATTGAATATATTGACAAGTTCAAGAAAATCGGAGTTTTGTATTGAAAAAAACAAACGAGTTTGATATGATATAATTACAATAATAAATCAGTACGATGAGCGTAGAAATAAGGATGATTACAGTGAAAAAAACAATAAAACTTTTTTCTGTTTTTTTATTTAGCGTTTTAATATCTTTTACTTTTGCACTTTCAATTTCGGCAAAAGAACTTGCAACCCCGGTTTTAACCGCAAGAAATACGTCGGACAGCATAGTTATAAGCTGGAAGCCGGTTAAAGGTGCGCAAAGCTATGAGGTTTATAAACTCAACAGCGACAAAAAATGGGTCAAGAAAGTTTCTTTAAATAAAAGAACCTTTACCGATACCATAGTCAAAAACGGCAGGGCTTATAATTATAAAGTAAGAGCAGTTTCAAAAAGCGGAAAAAGCGGGTATGGAAAAATCAAACAGGTTTTTCTTAAAGCTCCGAAGCTCAGAGCAATAACCAACACGGCCGGCGGAGTAAAACTTAGCTGGAAAAACAACCCTTCTGCTAAAATTTACAGAATTTACCGTAAAAAAGATTCAACCGACTATAAGCTTATTGCAAAAGTAAAAGGCGGGAAAACCACGTTTGTTGACAAAACGGCAAAGAACGTAGTTAAATATAAATACACAATTTCATCTCAATCGGGTGATTACAGAAGTAAAGCAAACGGTGAGCCGCTGACAATTAATTTTGTTTCAAAGGTAAAAAATCTTTCGGCAAAAAATTCGCCCGACGGCGTAACATTACGCTGGAGCAAGATAAGCGGTGCAGCAGGATATGTCGTTTACCGCAAAACTTCGGGCGCTTCCGATTGGGTAAAAGCCGCAACGGTCAAAAATGCGCAAAAATATGTTGACAAAAAGACCGCTTATGGCAAAAAGAACTATTACAAGGTTTGTGCATATGTAAAAAGCAGTAATCCCGGTGCATTTTCCGATTATGTGTCGGTTTACTCGGTAAATCCTAAGAAAAAGATGGTTGCGCTGACCTTTGACGACGGTCCGTACAGACCGGTTACAAACAAAATTCTTGACTCTCTTCAAAAATATAACGCAAGGGCAACATTTTTTGTTGTTGGCTCAAGGCTCAGTACATACAGTGACTGCCTTGAAAGGGAAAACAAGCTCGGCTGCGAAATTGCGTGCCATACTTATAACCATAAGAGTCTTACGTCGATTAGTGAAAGCTCAATCAAAAAAGAAATTTCCGACACAAACAGCCTTGTCAAAAAATATACCGGTCAGACAGTAAAGCTTGTCCGTGCACCGGGCGGAGCGGTAAATACAAAAGTCAAAAATACCGTTTCATATCCGCTTATTAACTGGTCGGTTGACACTCAGGACTGGAAAAACAGAAACGCTGACACAACCTTTGCCAATTTCAGAAGAAGTGTTAAAGACGGCTCAATTGTACTTATGCATGACCTTTATACTTCAACCGGCAATGCCGCCTCAAGGGCGATCGCGTGGCTTGTAAATAACGGTTACCAGATTGTGACGGTTTCGGAAATGATGGACGCAAAAGGTATCAAGATGCAAAATGGCCAATTGTACACACATGGATAATTTTTGAGGTCGTAGCAATTTGAATTTCTTTACTGTTGCTTAAGGTGACGCGTGTGTTCGCCTTGTAAATTTAAGGAGACCGCATAGGGTCTATCCTGCTGCGACAGTCCTGATATGTATTAAGGAATGAATAAATAAAAAATCTCCGCTGTCTGACGATGGCGGAGATATATTTTTAAAGAAGCTGTGCTCCATGGCTTTTGCAGTATTCGACAGTCTCATTATCCCAGTAAGATGACTGAACTTCACCGATATGGGCTTTTCTAAGGAAAAACATACACATTCTTGACTGGCCGATACCGCCGCCGATTGTGTATGGAAGCTCACCCGAAAGAAGAGCCTTATGGAACGGATATTCTTTTCTTTCCTCACAGCCCGCAATTTTAAGCTGCCTTTCAAGAGCCTCTTCGTCTACACGAATACCCATTGAGGAAAGTTCAAGCGCGATGTCGAGAACAGGGTAGTAAACAATAATATCACCGTTGAGAGACCAGTCGTCATAGTCGGGCGCTCTGCCGTCGTGGGGTTTGCCGTCTTTCAGCGCACCGCCGACTTCCATAAGGAAAATTGCGCCGTGTTCTTTTGCGGCAATGTATTCACGTTCTTTGCGTGTTTTATCGGGATACATTTCCTCAAGTTCTTTTGTTGAAACAAAATGAATGGTTTCGGGAAGAAGGTTTCCGATAAAGTTGTATTCTTTGGTTATGTAATATTCGGTATGACGAAGGACGGTATAGATAAGATTGACTGTATTTTTGAGCGTTTCAACCGTTCTGTCCTCTTTTGCAATAATTTTTTCCCAATCCCATTGATCAACAAAAATAGAATGAATATTATCTGTCTGTTCGTCGCGGCGAATAGCATTCATATCGGTATAAAGACCTTCATTCTTTTCAAAACCGTACATTTTGAGCGCATATCTTTTCCACTTGGCAAGAGAATGAACGATTTCAAATTTTTCTTTGCTGAAAAGGTCAAAGTCTACAGGTCTTTCGGTTCCGTTGAGGTTATCGTTTATACCGCTTTCGGCGCTGACAAAAAGCGGAGCGGAAACTCTTGTGAGATTAAGTTCAATTGCAAGATCCTTTTCAAAAAAATCTTTTACTTTTTTAATTGCGATCTCTGTGTCACGAAGACTGAGGTGCGAGCTGTAATTTTCGGGAATAAAAGCTGACATAGTATTACCTTCTTTACTCTGCGAGGGCAGAAAAATTTACCAAAACATTATACCAAAAAAGTAATTGCAATGTCAACTGAAAAACATAAGCGCCGATGTATCGTCAGCGCTCAAAATAAATATTGACTAAACCGTATGCACATTTTTGAAAATTAAGGAAGCACTGATTAATTCAGGGCGGCTTATATTAATCAGTGATTCCTTAATGCGTTACAGCTCTTCGAGATGTTCAACTGCCATTTCAAAGATTTCTTTGACGTGCTCATCGGAAAGGGTATAGTAAACGACCTTGCCGTCTTTGCGGTTTTTTACAAGATTTGCCTGACGCAAAATTTTAAGCTGATGAGAAACGGCCGATTTTGTCATATTCAAAACTACCGCGATATCGCACACGCAAAGCTCATTTTCGTGAAGCGCCCAGAGAATTTTTATTCTTGTGCTGTCAGCGAAGACCTTGAAAAACTCGGCAAGGTCAAACAGCATTTCATCATTAGGCATATGCTCTTTTGTGCTTTTAACAACGCCTTCATGGATATGGTTGCAGTCACAAGTAAGCTCGTTTTTACCCAAAGTTGTCACCACCTTGAACGTATATCAATAATATTATTATACTTTTTAGTCAGATTAAGTCAAGAGTTGGTGCGGAACTTTCCTCCGACAATAATATATTGAATTTTTTTGGTTTTTTCTAATCACAGGAAAATATCCATGACAACCTAAAAAAGGTTATAAATCAACAAAACATATACAATTTTACCATAAAAAAAGATTCGATTTATGCATAATGACTATTGAAAAAAAGTAGCAATTGTGTTAAAGTTTTGTTAAGAGTGAAGAACTCGAATACATAATTTTTTTAGAGGAGGACATCACGATGGATGCAATTCTTGAATTTTTCCAGAGAATTTTCAATCTTTTTGGAAACGGTACAGCTGAAACATTTGTTTCTTATCTCAGAGACTTATTTGCAAAAATTATCCCGACCAAGGAATAATTGACATTTGAACCTAAAGGCTGTTTTTGAACAGCCTTTAGGGTTTTTAGAATGTATCCAAATTTAATCAGATAGGAGGATATTATAAATGTTAGAAGCAATTATCGAAATGTTTGAAAATATTTTTGCTAACTTCAACCTTGATGCTGTTGCTGCAGTTTTTGAGGAAATCAAAAATGCTATTGCAAAGATTTTCGGTTCTGAAAGCGCTGAATAATTTTGAAACCTAAGGAAGATCTGATTAAATTACGCTTAATGCTTAATACTCATCTTGCTTGCAAATATTCCGTAATACTTTGCTAATCAATATGAGCATTAGATTTAATCAGAGTTTCCTTAACACAGACTGTCGTAGTTACTTACGGCAGTTTTTGTTTTTATTTAAAATATAATATTTTTGTAAAGGTTATCTATAAAAAATATTTTGATTTGTATAAACTGACCATTGAAAAATTGTTACCAATGTGTTAATATTTTATTAAGAGTTATGACTCTGGATTTTATTTCAAAGGAGGGAAATAAAATGGCAGCTATTATGGAAATGTTTGAAAATATTTTCAAAAAACTTGGTTTTGATGATGTTGCTGTAATTTTTGCAGAAATCAAAGAAGCTATCGCAAAGCTCTTTGCACCAAAAGATGCTGAATAATTTTGAACCCTAACACAGGCTGCCGCAGTTACTTACGGCAGTTTTTGTTTTTATATAAAAATTTTGACTTTTTGCGCAGTGAAATGGTATAATATATAATATATACCGAACGTGTATCGTTATTTTTGAAAGTTGGAGGTAAAAGATGAAATCCAAAGTTTATTTTACAAGAGATATTACACCCGAAAAAGTGCTTGAACTTTATAATAAGGTCAACGAAAATATAGACGGCAAAGTCGCCGTTAAACTTCACAGCGGCGAGGCAGGCAACCAAAACTTTCTAAAACCCGAATTTTGGAAACCTGTCATTGACGCGGCAGGCGGAACGGTTACCGAATGTAATACGGCATATGAAGGCGAAAGAAATACAACCGAAAAACATCTTAAAACAATGGAGAATCACGGCTGGAGCAAATATTTTGAAGTTGACCTTATGGACGCACAAGGGCCGGATCTGATTCTCGATATTCCGTCGGGCAAGGTTATAAAAAGAAACTATGTTGGTAAAAATCTTGCAAATTATGATTCATTGCTTGTTCTTTCCCATTTCAAGGGTCATCCGATGGGCGGCTATGGCGGAGCGCTTAAACAGCTTTCAATAGGTATTGCTTCTTCGTTCGGCAAGGCTTATATTCACGGAGCAGGTGTGCCGGAAGCAATGTGGACGGCAGACCATGACCGTTTTCTTGAATCAATGGCTGACGCTGCATATTCTGTTGTTGAGCGTTTCGGCAAAAAGGCAGCTTATATCAATGTTATGAAAAATATGTCGGTTGACTGCGAC
>CANQLQ010000018.1 GCA_947624755.1 uncultured Clostridia bacterium
ATGCGCCGACTCGAAGGAAGGACACGGTGTTGCTGAAATATGAAAGGATATATTCAATACATTCAAAGAGATTTTGCATAAGATAATCCGAAATACTTTCGGGCTTGCAAAACTTGCCTTCATCAATGGACTCGGCTATTATCTCTTTATTGAAAAGAATAAGTATTCCAATAACGAGCATGGCAACCGAAACCTTTGAAGGGATTAGAACTTTGTTCGACATAAAGGTGTAAACAAGACATGCGCCGCCTATATATACACATATACCGGCCACTCCGTTTTCGCTGAAAAACGCCGAGCCGAACTTTCCTTTTTTAAGGCAGGTTATAACATTTACACACATTGCAATAATAACAAGTCCAACGCCTATCGCTATTGCAAAAAGAAGCACCGTGTTGATTGAATCCATAACTTCAATCGGCTTACCTGCCATTCCCAGCTTGTGGTAGAGCGGGTCAAGGGCTTCTTCAAACCCGAATACACTTCCGAATACAAGACCGAAGAACGCCGAAGAAATACCGCAGGGAATAAGAATTTTTCCAAGACCGGACTTTTTCTTTTTCCACATAAACAAACCGACAAGCGCAACGACAATTCCCTGACCGAGGTCACCGAACATTATGCCGAAAAGTATGGTATAAGTAATTGCAACAAAGGCAGTTATATCCATATCATAATATGACGGAAGTCCGTACATTTCGACATAGTATTCATAGGGTCTGAAAATTCTCAGATTCTTAAGAAGCGTTGGCGGGATTATATTGGATTTTTTTTTTGGACTTTCAAATTCAACAATAAAATCCGGATATTTTGAAAGCTTTTCGGAAAAAGCCTTTTCAGCGCTTGCGGGTATCCAACCGACAAAGAAACAGCTCTTACCATGATAGACCGCATACTTTCTAAGCTCAATCATCTGTTCAAGGTCAAGAAGTCTGTTATATATAGCTCTTACCTTTTCACTTTCTCTTTCAAGAATTGAGTTGACTTCACTGTCAATTTTTTCTTTTTCTTTGGTTATGATATCAATATTTTCCTGAAGGCTTTCAATAATTTCCTGCGCTGTTCCGACAGCGCTCGGAATGAAGAGCCTTTCAAAATGAAGAGCAGCAAAAATCCGGTCAACCTCATCGACCTTGTCACTCGGAGCAAAATAAGCGCCCCAATAGCCGTTCTGATCACTTGAGCAGGGATAGAAAAGAATATACGGATTATCACCGTAGCCTCTTGACAGCTTTATATATCCATCCTTTGAAAGATATCCGAAGCGCGTGACAATGAATTTACATCTGAATATATCTTCAAAATGAACATTCAAAGAAGTAAAATGGCTGTATTTTTCAATTCCCGACGTACATTCGTCAAGCTGTTCGGAAAGCTCTTTTCTTTTTTCGTTGAGGTCGGTCAATCTTTCTCCGAGTTCCCTTATATAATCGGAAACCGTATCGTCAACCGTCATCTTCTTTGTTTTGTAAGACTGTTCAAGATCGAAGCCGTATGTTTGCGCAATTTCTCTGATACTTTGAATATTTTGAGAATACGGACTTTCTTCGCTTACCGATACATAACCCATTGTCTCTGAAATATAGCTTCCGGCGTTTTCCGGCTGAAAGCTGCCCAGAGAACAACAGGCGGTTATGATCTTGTCAAGCTTTGATGAAGGACCGCTTATCCGGACAAGCTTCATCTTTTTAATTGCCAATCCAATCACCATCCTTTATGTGATAATGCTGATATATTTGATGTCAGCCGAACAAACCGCTAACATACATGATAAGCTTTTATGATAAGCTTTTTTGAGTTTTTTAATTTGCCGGGCAGATGTCGTACGGTCAGTCTCCGATACCGACAAGACTGCTTTTTATTTCTTCTTTTGAAATATTGTATTTGATGCCCTCTATAATTTTAATAATGTTTCTCACTTCGTTTTCGGCAAGGAAAAGATAGCAGTACATAACTACCGCAGGCTTAGATGAAAAGCGTATCTGCTTTTTGCAATAGCGGTAAAAGTCAAGATAAAGTTCTTTTTCAATTTCCCCGTTCTTGTCTCTTACACAATTTTTATATGGGCTTTTGAGAAGTATTTCATCAATCTGTTTTTTTGTTGTCGCCGAGACAAGCTCTCTTATCTGTTTTTCGGAAAGAAGCGACATTCTTACAGTCGATGGAACAACAAGATTTGAAACGGAAAGGCTGCCACTGTAAAATTCTGTTATTCTTATCTGCTTTTCAATAAACATTTTATCAAAGAAGCGGCAGATTACTTCCCTCATTTCATTTTTCTCAGCCCCTTTGAAACATTTTTCAATAAGCTCATCTTGATATTTTTCAAAAAAAGTATCAAATTCAAGTTCAAATGTCAAATAGTTTCTTTCGGGAGCTGAAAGACATTTTCTATATATAGATTCATATTTTGTTTTTTTAAGAGAATCGGCAATTTCTTCAAGTGAATTTGCCTTGCCGAGAGCATAAAGGTCAATTGTTAAATGACGGTCAAGAAAATTTCCCAGACTCATCAAATATTCCTCTTTACTCCCTCCGAGCATCAAAAGCGTAGCGCCGAGTATTTGCTCAACTTCGGTTTTTACAATGAAATATTTATAAAATTCATCGCCTATTGCAAGCTCATAGCGGCAAATAGAAACGAATTTGTCAAAGCTGTATTTTTTAACGACATTCTCAAGAGAGGACGAAGAAAAGGTCGTTGCGGGAACATTTTCAAATGCTTTGCTGTACGGAGTTCGGGTTCTGAGATAGGACGCAATTTCATTTATGCTTTTGCAAGAGAAAATATCCGTATACTGTCTTTCTGTAAGCCTTTTTCCATAAAACGCTCTTGACAAGGCAAGAACGGCATTTGAAGCTTTTGACATATCAATTCACCACCTTAGGCTCGGTTTAAACAGGTTATTTTGTTACCTCGGCAACAATGTCATTTACCCACTCGCCGCATTTTTCTTCATAGATTTTTTTCAAAGCATCAACCGTTTCCCGATAATTTTTTTCGATTTCCTTTGAAGATTTTTCAAGAGCAAGGGTCTGCTTTGCATTTTCTTTTTCAATCTGCTGCGAGTATTTTTCTTCATTGACTTTGCGAAGCTCTTCCTTTTTTGCTTCAAGAGCCTCAAGCGCAGCAGATTTTCCCTTTTTGGCTGCGGTAACTCTGCGGCGGGCGCTTTTGTCAACTTCTATAAGCTTGTTAAGAAGTTCATCCATAAGACAAATTCTCCTTCGATTTGAATAACATTTAAAATAAAAATACTGAGTTTAAACTCAAATGCCCGTAAAAACACACATCAATTTTTTATTTATTATATCACTATTTTGATTTTATTCAAGCAAATCAAATCAATTAATACATAAAACATCAACAATTAATTTTCTTGATTAAAATTATGTTCTGTACAAGTTGAAAATAAACTTCATATGTGTTAAAATAAAATAAGATTTTTATATTCACGGAGCGGTGGTATACAGTCATATGATTGAAAGAATTTACGAAACCGACGTTTGGAATTTTCTCAAAGAAGCTTCCCTTCCGATTCTTCTTTACGGTATGGGTAACGGCGCAGACATGATTATCGACGTCTTTGAACAAAGGGGCATTGTATATGCCGATACCTTTGCAAGTGACGGCTTTGTAAGAGGTCACTTTTTTCACGGCAAACGGGTTATCTCCTATACCGAAGCGCTTGAAAAATACGGAGACTTTATAATAGTTATGACCTTTGCGGTTCATGATGAAGCTATGCTCAAACACATAAAAGAATTAAGCCAAAAGCACATTTTCCTTTCCCCCACGGTTCCGATTGCGGGAAAAGGTCTTTTTACGTCTAAATACATAAAAGAGCATGACGAAGAATTTGACAAAGCTTACAATATTCTTGCGGACAGCAAATCAAAACAGACTTTTCTTGATGTGCTAAACTTTAAGGTCAGCGGCAAAACCGACTATCTTTTTTCGTGTCAAAGCCAAAAGGACGAAATATACAATAATATATTAAAGCTTAATGAAAGCGAGATTATAGTTGACCTCGGCGCTTATGACGGCGACACAATAAGGGAATTTCTCTCTTTCACGAATGGAAAATATCAAAGCATAACTGCATTTGAGCCTGACGAAAAGAATTTCAGAAAGCTTGAGAGGAAAACCGCCGGGCTTGAAAGAATCGAACGATTCAATCTCGGCGCTTGGGATAAAGAAGAAACACTTTACTTTCAAAAGAAAGCGGGAAGAAATTCGCGGCAGGACGAAAACGGAGTACCCATAAAGTTTAACAGCGTTGATAACATTGTAAAGGGCGGAGTTTCTTTTATTAAAATGGATATTGAAGGCGCCGAGCTAAATGCACTTGAAGGTGCAAAGGAAACCATAAAGAGACACAAGCCGAAGCTCTACGTTTGCGCATATCACAGAAATGAAGATTTTTTTACTTTGCCATTTAAAATAAAAGAGCTTTGCTCCGATTATAAAATTTATCTGCGTCATCACCCTTATGTTCCCGCTTGGGAAAGTAATTTTTATGCTGTAATTGATTAAAATTAATTCTTTTTGCACAAAAAATAAATAAGCAGGTCGCTTTTAAGCAACCTGCCTTTAGTTTATTTTATTGAAGAGTCGCAATATACTCTGCCATTTCACCGACTGTTTTGTATTTTACAAAATCTGTCGGGGAAAGGGTTACACCGAGCGTTTCTTTGATTTCGTCAATCATACATACTGTATCAAATGAACTAAGACCGAGATCTTTTTTAAAGCTCATGTCCGCAGTGATTTCACCGTCAAGTTCAACATAGTTTTCAATAACACCTATAAGCTTTTCCATTATGCATTATTCCTTTCTTCTTCTGTTACCGCTGCCTTTTCAAGAATTTCGCTGACTTTTATATCCGGATTTTCAGCTCCGAGCATAAGGGTCTGATACATCTTTTTGAAGAATACTTCAATGTCATATCTCGGATCGGGTTCTTTTCTGTATTCAAAAACAAACTGGAATCCGCCGTCAGCGGCTCTGTGTCTGATTGTAAGGTAAAGCGGAATCATTGAAGCGCCGTTATTGTACCAAACGGAGACAGCCGACTTAGCAGTTTCTTCGTCAACATTCGGAATAACCATAAGCGGCTGATATGAAAGACCCATACTGTCATATGTTGAATCAAAAACAGCGTCTTTCGGCATAGATTCGTGACGAACACCAAGCATTTCAATAAAAGCAAGGTCGCAGTGCTGATACATTTCGTTCTGAACAGCTTCAATTTCTTCAATAGCTTCTTTGAAAGTCTTATCCGGAGAAATGATGCTCCTCATCGGGAAGAAGTTGATACGGATACCGCCCGACTTCTTAGCTTCAATTGAACCTCTGCGGTTAACTATCATCTTGAAAGAAACATCTTCTTCGTTATCATTGAAAACCGAAAGAGCGGTTCTTACTGCCATTGAAAGAGTTGCGCAAACCGAAAGATTCTTTTCTTCGCACATATCCATAACTTTCTTTGTATCTTGTTCGCTCATGTCTTTAAGGATAATTCCTTCTTCGGGTGAACCCGAGTGGATATCCGCAAAGCGGTGTTCGGGATGTTCAACACGCTGTTTTTTAAGACGGTTGTCAAGCATATAGTCGGTAAAAATCGGTTCGGTCGTTTTTGCAAGCGAATCATACCAATACTGCTTGTCCGCTGCATATTTTTCACTCTTTAAGTATGAAAGCTCTTTGATAAGCGCCGGAATATACGGTCTCATCGGCTTCGGATATGCCTTACCCTGAGTTTTGCTAAGATAGATATCCATAATATCCTTAATGAAAATCTTGGTTGAATAGGCATCCATTGCGAGATGCTGAAGCTTTAAGAAAATACCGTTGTAGCCTTCTGAAAGCTTAACAAGACAGATCTTGTGAAGTTCGCAAAGGAACATAGGAACAGGCCCTCTTGCAATTTTTGTAAGTTCTTCGTGAGCTTCTTGGTGAGAAACGCCGCTAAAGTCAAGTGTTTCAATTTCCATTTCGCTTTTTTCGGTAACATATTGAAGCACCTTATACTGTTCATCGGGAACAAAACGAAGGCGCATTGTATCGCATCTTTGAACTGCTTCCATAATAGACTCTTTCATCACGTCAAAGTTCATTTCGCCCTTCCAATAATAACCGCAGCCTATATTGTTGATCGGGTAGTCCCCGCCATACTGAATCGACATACCAAGCATAAATTGCTGCGGAGTTGCAATAGGGAACGCTGTTACTGTTTCGCCTGTCGGCAAAGTTTTTGAAATCATGACAGTACCTCTTTTCTATATGAAAATATTAAGGAATTATTTATAATAAAATTCTGTTCTTTTAAGTTTACCGGTCGATGTCCTTAAAAACGGCTTTTCCCTAAGTCTGAAAGTATTTATCTGACGGTCGGAACGAAGCTCAATATTTACACGGTCAACAATTTTTTCAATTTCAGAATCAATATCCTCAATGCCGCTTACTGCCGCATAATCGCTGTCGGGATAAATTTCAGCTACAAGCTTGTCATCTTCACCGATTACAACAATATCTTTTACAAGAGTGTCGTCGACAAACTTATTTTCAATTTCTTCCGGAGAAATGTTCTCGCCGTTGGAAAGAACAATAACATTTTTCTTTCTGCCGACAAGATAAATATGGTCATCTTCAATATAACCGAGGTCGCCGGTATGTAAAAATCCGTCTTCGGTGAAAGCTTCGGCAGTAGCCTCGGGCTTTTTATAGTAGCCAATCATAACTGACGGTCCTTTGACCTGGACTTCGCCGTCCACTATTCGGACTTCATCTGTTCCGAGAAGTCTGCCGGTTGAGTATTTTCCTTTGCCGGAAAAATCACTTGTTGTGATTCTTGGGCTGCATTCGCTCATACCGTAACCCATTCTCGGAAAAATTCCGTATTTTTCATATTCGTCGATCATTGCGGCGCTGATAAAAGCGCTGCCGACTATCATTCGTCTGAAGTTTTTGCCGAGAATTTTTTCAGCCGCCTCCCTTTTTGAAAGGGAAGGATTCCTTTTTTCGGTAATTTTTATTCTTGTAAGCATCGACTTGCAAAGAGACGGAACTATTCTCATAACAGTCGGCTCAAAAGCAATAATATTTTTGTAAAGATCCGCAAGATTTCCGTTAAGGCAGATTTTACCGCCGTCATAAAGAGTTCTCAAAACATCGCATGCATAACAGAAAACATGATGCATCGGAAGGACGGAAAAACAAACATCGGCTTCGTCCATAACAAAAGCGTCATAGGAGGTGTTGGCGGCAAGGTTATGGTTGGTTAGCATAACTCCCTTGCGCACACCTGTAGTTCCCGAGGTATAGATGATAAGCGTCATCTTGTCGGGATCAACGTCTACCTGTGAAAGCGCGGCATATGGTGAATCATCGCCGTAATTATTGAAAATAGCTTCAAACCAATGCCAGTCGCCAAGAGAAACAATTTCTTTAAGACCGCTGTATTTTGATTTGATCTCCTGCGCCTTTTCTTTAAATTCTTCTTCGCAGAAAAGCATTTCAATGTCGCCGTCGTCAAAAAGCTCGCAAGCTTCTTTTACGGTTATGTTTGGGTCAAACGGAACGACTACGTTGCCGCTGAGTATCATACCGGTAAGACAGACAACATATTCATAGCTGGTCTTACCTATAAATCCGATGTGCTTTCTTTTCGGGTCAACACTTCTTATATACCTGCAAACGGCATAGCTGTCGCGTTTAAAATCATTAAAGGATCTGGCAACCATTTCACCGCCGCGAAAAAAACGGATAAAATCGCTGTCACCATATTTTTCTGCGGCATAATCAACCAAATCGCGCACTGTCATCAAAGGGCTGTTCATGCCTTTACCTCATCCTTATATTTTCTCTTTATTTTAAGAGTTGTTGTTTTTTCAAATTCAGTATCTCTTGTGGTTATTTTACGAATACGCTTATAAGTCGGAAGTTCTTTGTTTACGGCGTCGACATCGGTCTTGATTCTTTCTTTTGCATCAGGGCATACCTCTTCGTCAAGGAAGAATTCAGCGGCAATGACGTCTGTGTCGTCTTCGTAAACCACAACTTCTTTAATATATTCAATTTTGCTTGTAAGCTTGTCTTCAAGCTCTTCGGGTGCAACATTCTTGCCGTTTGAAAGAACGATAAGATTCTTTTTTCTTCCCACAAAGAAAAGATAACCGTCTTTGTCAAAGAATCCGTAGTCACCGGTTTTGAACCAGCCGTCCTCAAAAACAGATGCGGTAGCTTCGGGGTCCTCATAGTAGCCGACCATAACATTGTCGCCCTTAACAAAGATCTCACCGATACCGTCTTCGTCGGGATTGTTGATTTTAACTTCGCAGCAAAGCATCGGCTTACCGCAGGAACCGATCTTGTGATCTTCAAGAGTTGAAACTGTGATGCCCGGTGAACATTCAGTAGTGCCGTATGCACCGAGGATAGGAATACCGAGTTCCTCCATTCCGCGGGCATATTTCGGGTCAAGGTATGCGCCGCCGATTACGATGTAATCAAGCTCGCCGCCCAAACCGTCAATAACATCTTTGAAAAGCTTTCTTCTCACGTCGATTCCGAATTTGAGAAGGAAGTTGCTGATTTTGATACCTTTTTTTAGTTTTTCCGCTTTGCCGTTTTTTTCGGCTGTTCTCCATATTGTTTTGTATATCGTCTCAACAAGAAGCGGTACACCCGCCATATTTTCTGGATGATAATTTTTCATATCATCTGAAATTGTTTTAAGCGACGGGCAGATATAGCCCCATGCGTGGAAAACATTGCTAAGGAACAAAGCGCTTGCCCAGGCAAAGGTATGGTTCATCGGAAGGAAACCGATTGCATGGTCACCCTGAATAACTCTTGCCGATGCAACCGCGCTTGCGCAGATATTTTTATGACTGAGCATTACGCCCTTGCTCTTGCCGGTAGTACCCGAAGTGAAAACAATTGTTGCAATATCTTCCGGCTTCGGAGGATTGTCAAGATAGCTTGCGCTTCCAGCTTTAAGATCGGCATGGCCTTCGGCAACAAGAGAATCAAAGTCCTCTATTTTTATGTAATGCTCGATAACGACATTTTTGTTGTTTTTCATTTTTTCGATTGCACTGTCAAAATCTCTTGTGTAATAGATAGCATCGCACTTGCTTCTTACCATAATTTCAACAAGATCGTCATCCATAAGCTTTGCGTCAAGCGGAATACAAATATATTTTCCGGTAATGATCGAATAGAAACAAGCTATCCATTTATAGCTGTTTTCGGAAAGTATCGCAACTTTTTTGCCTTCAAGACCAAGCTTATAAAGATATTGACCGAGTCCTACCGTATCGTGCCAAACTTCATTATATGTTTTTCTTTTTTCCTGCCTTTTTTCTTTGTAGATATACTGAACATTATCTCCGCCGTCTTTTCCTTTATGACCGTTTTCAATCATTTCCCGGACGGTTTTGAAATCAGAAAAATCTTTAAATTCAAATCTGTATTTATACTTGTATTTAGGCTCCACTTTTTTTATCCTCCGAAAGAATATTTTTTTACTCTGAAAAACCTCAAAAAATATTACGTTTATTATATACTAAATTTCATAGTTACGTCAACATCTTAGATTAAAAAAGTATTAATAGATTATAAAAAATTTTTAATTATAGGGTCTTTTTGTTTGCATAAATACTTATTTTGTCTAATATTCCACATATTGTAATAATTGTGTCTTTAAGTATTAATTGTTACTCGGAGTAACATACGTTTTTTTGTATTTTATACATAAAAAAGCAAAAATGCCGGAACATAAAAATTCCGGCGGAAAAAATTACAAATCTTTAAGCTGTTTGCTTCTGCTTGGGTGTCTGAGCTTGCGAAGGGCTTTTGCTTCAATTTGGCGGATACGTTCACGGGTAACGCCAAAATGTGTTCCGACATCTTCAAGAGTTCTGACAGTTCCGTCCGTAAGACCGAAACGCATACGAAGAACATCGGCTTCTCTCGGAGTCAGAGTTTCAAGAACTTCATTTACTCTTTCTTTGAGAAAACTCATTGCGGCAACATCAGCCGGCGACGGAGCATCGTCGTCTGGAATAAAATCACCGAGATGGCTGTCCTCCTCTTCGCCTATTGGCGTCTCAAGCGAAACGGGTTCTTGAGAAATACGAAGAATTTCACGAACCTTTTCCGAAGGCATACCGAGCTCCTTTGCAATATCTTCGGCAGTCGGATCTTTACCGTCGCGGTGAAGAAGCATAGAGCTTGTCTTTTTTACTTTATTGATAGTTTCAACCATATGAACAGGTATACGGATAGTTCTGCCCTGATCGGCGATTGCCCTTGTGATTGCCTGTCTTATCCACCAAGTGGCATAGGTCGAGAATTTGAAGCCTTTTCTGTAATCAAATTTGTCAACGGCTTTTATAAGTCCGAGGTTGCCTTCTTGAATAAGGTCAAGGAACATCATACCTCTTCCGGTATATTTTTTTGCGATACTTACAACAAGACGAAGATTTGCCCTTGTGAGTCTGTCCTTTGCTTCCTGATCATTGTTTGCAATACGGATTGCAAGGTCAATTTCCTCTTCCGGTGAAAGCAGACTGTATTTGCCTATTTCTTTAAGGTAAACATGAACCGGGTCATCAACAGATACACTGCCCGAATCGGCTTCGTTTGACTCATCGTATTCTCTTATCATTGAACCGCTTTCGGTCGGTATTTCAAGAGAGTCGATAATTTCAATATTGTTCGCTTCAAGTATCCTGTAAATTTTTTCAACATCTTCAACCTTGAAGTCGTCCGTATCATCGGATTCAATCGAAAACGCATAAATTTCGCTTGATTCAATTTTGCCTCCCCCGGCATGTCCCCTTTCTACAAGATATTTTGCAATTTTCTCAAATTTTTCCATAAGGCAACATCCTTTACTTAAAAATTAATCTATATAATTTATTATTTCTATGTTTATTCTGTTTTCTTTTTAAAAAGCTTTGCAAATTCCTCGTCATTAAGCGAAGCGGCAGATATGTTCTTTCTGCGCTCTTTACTTTTCTCCTCAATCACGGCATTTATACAGTCGCAAAATTCCTTTTTTGTTGCAGGAAGTTCTTCATTCTTTTTGCATATACCGACAAGACTGCTCATTTCTTCGGGCGCAAGCTCATCGGCAAAAAAGCCGAATTCAATACTTTCACCGTTTTTTATTTTTTGGAGAATAACCTCATAAATGCGTCCGGTATAACCGGCAGTAAAATCTTCTTTGCTAAGCTTATCTTCAATCAATGACAGAAAATCCGGATTTTTCATAAGAATTGCAATAATTCTTTTTTGGGCGTTGACCGACCTAAGAGAAGCTCCGTCCGCCGCTGTTTCACGAATTGCCGAAGAAACAGACTCACGGGTAATTTTGGCAAATTTTTCTTTGTTAGAAGCTGCATTGCGCCTTTTTCTTATACCTTCAATTCTTGAAAGAATAGTATTTTTGTCAACCGAAAGCTCTTGTGCAAGCCTTGAAGAGTATAGATCGTGTGCAAAAGTATTATTTGTTTCCGCAAGGATCTCGGCGGCTCTTTTCAAAAATTTAAGCTTTCCGTCCGTTGTTTCAAGGTCAAAATTTTGCTTTTCACGCAAAAGGGCAAATTCTATATCGTTTGAAGCTCCTTCGATAATACTTCTGTATCTTTCCGGACCGTATTTTTTGAGAATTTCGTCCGGGTCTTTTCCGCCTGAAAGCTTTGCAACTCTGATTTCCATATTTATTGAAGAAAAAATCTCAATCGCTCTTTTGGTTGCCTTTTGCCCTGCCTCGTCGGCATCATAAGAAAGTATTATCTCATTACAATAGCGTGAAAGCAGGCGTGCCATTTCGCTTGTCAGCGCAGTTCCGAGACAGGCTATTGCATTGTCAAAGCCGGCCTGATGAAGGGAAATTGCGTCCATATATCCCTCAACAAGAATAAGCGTTTTTTCTTTTGTATTTTTTGCAAAATTAAGTCCGAATACTCCAAGACTTTTTTTGTAAACAAGAGTATCGGAGGTATTAATATATTTTGGCTTGCTGTCGTCAAGAACCCTTCCGCCGAAAGCAACGACATTTCCTCTCGGGTCAATGATTGGAACCATAACACGGTTACGAAAGCTGTCATAATAATTTATTTTACCGTTCTTTTCGCTTTTGTTGGCAAGATTTGCACTGTAAAGTTCTTCATATGAATAGCCTTTTTCCCTCATATGAAAAATAAGCTTTCGCCAATCATCGGGCGCATATCCCATACCAAAGCGAACGAGAGTTTTTTTGCTGTAGCCTCGGCTTTTGTAATAATCAAGTCCTGCTTTTCCTTCGGGGGAAAAAAGGTAATTATGGAAAAACTTTGCCGCTTCCCTGTTTATTTCATACATTCTGCGTCTTTTTTGCGCCAAGCTGTCGTCATAACCCTCGCTTGGCATTGACAAACCGAATCTGTCGCAAAGGAAACGAACCGCTTCGACATAATCGAGGTTTTCGATTTTTCTTGTAAAATTGATGGCCTCACCGCCGACTCCGCAGCCGAAGCAGAAAAAGCTCTGACTTTCGGGATAAACGGTAAAAGACGGAGTTTTTTCGTTATGAAAAGGACAAAGACCGACAAGATTTTTTCCCCGTCTGTGAAGCTGAACATAAGAAGAAATAAGCTGCTCAATGTCACATCTTGCGTGAAGCTCCATAAGAAATTCTTCACTGAATCTTGCCATAATTCCACCGTCCTTTTAACATTATAGTAGTATTCTTAATATATAAGAGTAAATTTTAGAAATCTCTGATTATTTCAGGGTGTTCTAATTAGCGGCAGGCATCGCCTGCATGAATTACACGGGATAGAAATTATATAAAATTATAATTTTACCCCGCGAAAACACTTTGTCTGTAATTTGAAAGCATCTTTTTATATTCCAAAAATTTGAGGCAATACTTTGTGTATTAACGAGAATTTTGGGGCTAAATGACGGAATAATTTACCGTCAAGTAGGGCGGCTTGTATTAATCAGTGATTCCTTAGATTTAATCAGCGCTTCCTTAACCTTTATTTAATGTCTCATTTATCACTTGACCCAGCCGTTCGGAATAAAGTATTTGGTAAACATTTTCGTTGCATACCCGTCCGTCATACCTGCAATATAATCACAAACCGCTCTTTCAGTACCCTCTTTCCATGCTATTGATATATATTCATTTGGAAGTTCTTTTGGATTTTCGACAAAAAATTCATAGAGCATTTTTATCATTTCAATTGCTTTGCCCTCTTCGCTTTTACAAACAGGGTTGGTATATACACGGTCAAACATAAATTCATGAAGAATATCAAATGCGGCCTGAACATCTTCATCAAGCCTTAGCTCGTCTTTCGTGTTTCTTACCGCCGAAACAACAAGGGTGTTTATTCTTTCGCTCTTTGTTTTTCCGAGGATCCGGGTTGCATCGGCAGGAAGATTTGCTTCTGTTATAACTTCACCGCGTTTGGCGTCGTCAATGTCGTGATTAATATAAGCTATACGGTCCGCAAGCTTTACTATGCGGCCTTCGAGCGTGTCCGCTTCTTTTCCTTTTGTGTGGCAAAGTATACCGTCACGAACTTCATATGTAAGATTAAGACCGTTGCCGGAATTTTCAATTACATCAACAACACGAAGGCTTTGTTCGTAATGCTTGAAGCCGCCGGGATAAACTTCTGCGAGAGCCCTTTCACCTGCATGTCCGAAAGGTGTGTGTCCGAGGTCATGTCCGAGGGCAATAGCTTCGGTTAGATTTTCGTTAAGCGAAAGAGCACAGGCTATAGTTCTTGCAATTTGTGAAACTTCAAGGGTGTGTGTAAGTCTTGTACGGTAATGGTCACTGTCCGGAGAAAGAAAAACCTGGGTCTTATGTTTGAGTCTTCTGAAAGCGTTGCAGTGAATAATTCTGTCTCTGTCCCGCTGGTATGCGGTACGGATAACACATTCCTCTTCTTTTCTCACTCTGCCCTTTGTGTTTTCGCAAAGCATTCCGTAAGGAGAAATGTTTTTTCTTTCGTTTTCAATCGTCCTGAGTCTTATTTCGTCCACATAATTCACCACCGAATGCCAAAACTTGTGTTAAGGAAGCGCTGATTAATTCAGGGTGCCCTAATTGCACGCATGGCGTGCGGCAATTACGCGGGATAGGAATTATATAAAATTATAATTTTACGCCGCGAAAACAATTTGTCCCTAATTTGAAAGTATCTTTTTATATTCCGCAATACTTTGTGTATTAACGAGAATTTTTGGGCAAAATGACGGAATAATTTACCGTCAAGCAGGGCGGCTTGTATT
>CANQLQ010000019.1 GCA_947624755.1 uncultured Clostridia bacterium
TACCATCTGACAGCAAAAAATAAATTTCCCCACCGAGAAATCAACCGCGCCTATAATAATGTTTCACGTGAAACATTTTATAAATGGGAATTAAGCATTGAATTATCAGATATCTATTCGTAACCATACGTTTCACGTGAAACATTTAGAACATACATTCTATGTCTATTGTTTCACGTGAAACATTTTGGATAAGTAGAAAAACACAAATAAAAAGGTAGACATATATGACACTATTATAATAACATAAAAACCAAGTAAAATCAATGGTTTTGAACAAAATAGCAAAGAAAATGTTTCACGTGAAACATTTTCGGATTGTTTCACGTGAAACATTAATCGAACATGTGTTTGTGAGTTGGTGCTATCTATGGAACCTTCACTACTATACTAGCATTTGTATAGCCTTTCCCTGTTGGCGTTCTTGCTTCTAAGTTAGTAGGCTTTGTTATTGTTCCTGATGATCCAGGATTTATGGTATATGAAGTAAATCCTAAATCAATTAAGTCTTGAGTCACAACGAAAGTTATGGTAAGATCTGTATTATCTTGCCTTACTGCCCCCGCGCTAACTGTTATAGTAGCGCCTTTCGGTGCAACTGAACCCCCCTTAAAAGGGTTCACTGTATCTGCACCTTTTTCCTTCCATCCGAGAGTTTTAGCAGTGTCATCATACACAATGTCGACAGGCAACAATTCCGTTTTGCTGATTTGTGTACTATTTTCATTTTCACCAATGTGTATCGTCGTAGACGTTATAACAGGCGTACAAGTAGTCTGCAATTTGTTAATAGAGGTTGTATTTATCTGCACATTGTTTTTTAATTGATTATAATCGGACGGTATAGATCCACCGCCACCTTCTTCTAACGCTTCCACCCTTGCATCGAGTGAGTTAATTTCAACTTTGTTAGAAGCAATAGATGTAGTGTTCACTGCTATACTATCCTTAATGTTTGTAAAAGGTTCTCCAGTTCCTGCTCTGAATTGATCAAACTCATCTTCCAAATCTTGAACATTTCTATTTACCTGTGTTATTCTTTCAAGAACGTCCGTATTTTTATCATCTGCATCCTGTTTATTTGATGTTACCGTATTCTGTAAAGTTGTTAAATTTTCATTTGTAGTGTCAACCCGTCCATTAACAGTGTCAATCTGTTGTTTGTTAGCTTCTATAGCCGCTAAGTTTAATGCGATTGACGTTGACGTTGTTATTGCATTAGTATCAATTTTTTCCATATCATTGTTATAATCAACAAGATATGTCGGTTTATCTGTCGCGATGTACTGCGACAATCCTAATTTTTCTGTTTTGTTTGTAGATGCCATTATGAATCATTCCTTTCTTTTATTATATAACAGGCATTAAAAAAGATCGCCCGTCCCAATCGAATTGATAAGCTGATAACTGTTTGTTATCGAATGTTTCCGCATCAAGTTCTAATGCGTCGAATTCACCTGCGGTAATGCTGTGTTGTTTGTCCATTACATCGAACAATTGTATTACAATATCGCCGACATTTTCAAATTCACCCGTATACGGCGAACGTACATACACTTTGCGGTATATTTCAGGCTCTTCTCTGAAATACCATTTTGACAAATAATCACAGTCATATGCGGTAACGGGATTGTGAGGATAATAATATTTCTCATCAATGCCGTCAAACTGTCCTGCGCTGATGCCTATCCTGTCAAATTCTTCCGCTGTCAGTTCCCAACATTTTAGATTGTAAAACATATTATCCAGTGCTTTTTGGATTAATACTACCTTTTCCGTTGTCGGGTCCGTAACATATGTTATCTTATCCAATACTATTTTGTCTATCAAATATAATACGTATTGTATTTCAGCATCTGTATATGCTCTGTCTGCATTTGATGTTGCGTCGATGTATTGATGTAAATATGTGATACGCTGATTAACATCTTTACGATATGCATCAAAATCCTTATTGAAACTATCAATAGTTTCTTGGATAAGAGTCCGCAAATCATCGTCAAGTGTGTCCATTTGCTCATTCAGGGTGTCAGTAGTCTCTTTGAGTTTCTGCTCAACATACTCTTTCTGACTTTCAAGTTCCTCTCTTATGTCTGCAAGCTTCTTGTCAACTTCCGCATCTTGTTCAGCAAATAAGCGTTGAATTTCCTCAACCTGTGCGTCAAGTTGTTTCTGCATATTTTCTATGTTTGTATTAACATATTCGCGCAAATCATTCATCTGCTGAACATTGTCCGCCAACTGCTTATTAAGCTGCTCCCTGAACTCCTCAATTAACGCTGTAAGATCTTTTCTGATGTCTTCGACACGGCTATCAATAATGCTATTGATTGTATCTTCCAACGCATCCATAGTCTGTTCCATACGTTTACAAATTTCCAGTACCCACTGGATATTTAATTGATGGAAATCCGTGTATGGATATTGATTAAACAGTCCCATTATTTCACCCCCTATTAATAAATTTCAATGCAGAATTGTTTTTTAAATTCATCTATAATAATATTATATAGGTTTATCTGTCGTATTTCAAGCTCTTCCTTCATGAGTGCCTGTGTAGTGGTGATACCTATGTTCCCATACGCACGTATGTTTTCTTTATCCTGATATTCACCATTTGCGGTATCGTCTTGCACACTGTTTAAATTTCCTATGCTATCAATAGTTCCGCTATCGCGACTGTTTGATGTGCCGTTTGCATTCCCTGTATCCCTATAGCTGTCCACCATTCCAGTGTTTGTGTTAAATGCCGCTACTGAATGCACGTTGGTTGTGTCATTATGCGTGGTTGTGTCATTTGTTAAATCCTGCGTTGTGTTGTTTGATGTATCAGCAGTAACTTTTTTGTTTGCATTTTCACTATACGAGTGATGCAACCCTCGCGCCTCTGTCCTATCGTAGTTATGTATCGGGTTATAATCCATTTCCCACAAGTCAAACATTTTTTCCCAACTGCCGACACGTGTTTTTGACCATAACCCAACATAGTGTTTAAACATATACGGGTCACTATACAGTATATTCAGTTCTGATGTTTCAAATATCAGCAGATTTAAAAAATCATCACGCACAACAACTGACGGCAATTCAAACGTATCTAACACTGTCGAATTGTAGTTATACATTGCCGCTAGTGTTAGCATTACTCCTTGCACTGTTGTCACCCTCTTTCTTCCTGTATCGGTGTGTGACACTAATGTCAGTATCGAACATCTCATTTGTTTGTTTTACTGATTTGTTCAGACTGTCCAGTATCACATCAATCAGTGTGTTTGTTTCGTCGTTGTTACTGTTTACTTCGTCCACAATCAGACGTTCTTTTTTCTCTGTGTTCGCATTTGGTACGCCTATCATTGTTAAAAATTCGCGTCTGATTTTACGTAAATCTTCCAACATATCGCCTGCGATATATTGATTTCTTAACTGTTGGTTGAAAAACATCCAGTTGGGATTACCATTAACATCATAAAGATTTTTTGATGTAACTACTATCGGGTCACCTGAGGCAACACGGTCATACAGTTCTTTGAACGTTTCAGCGTTCGCTTTTCCGTCCGCCATAAATACATATGCTAATTTGCTATTGAATATATTCATTCCTATAGCTTCCGCTGTCACTGCCATTAAATCTGCATAGTATGATATTAAATCGGTAACACCCTTGTAGTCAGGGAATAACTTCAATAACGTACACATTCGCCCGATAGGCAGTTCCAACGTTTCTTTGAAAAATGGTGATGATATTAATGTTTTCGTTGGCTGATACATAACATTATATCCTTTTAATCCGCATTGCTGTGGAATAACACCAAATCTGTCAGTTTTTAGCACCGCTACAAAACCATAACAATATAATACCGTCTCAAAGTAATTTTGCTCCCAATGGTCGGGCAGTTTCCATTTTAGCGTTGACCTAAAATCATTATATAAATATCGCTGAAAATATTGAGTTAAAAATGTATTCGCGCTGTGAACCGTCGAGGGGGAAGACATCGAATATATCAAATTTTGTGTTGCATAGTTGTACGGTAATCCTTTAAAATCTACCATATAACTGTAGTCGCTCATTATGTCCACTTAATCACCCCTCTTCTTTTTCGGAATAGTAACCATATTAATATGTTCGCCGCCGTCCCTGCTTCGGGGTCGGGGTCGGGGTCAGGGTCAGGTATGTCACCAGGGTCAGGCGGTGACGGTGGTATTTCACCACCTGAAGCATAGGGATATAAATAATTGTACCAATAGCGTGCCTGCGAACGCCGCGCGTTTTCAGTGCTGTAATTCTGCGGACGTTCACGATTACGTAGATATGCAGATGCTAAATATTCGGGACTTTCGGCGGAAGTTTTGAACTGACTATATGAAATTTTATAGCCAGTGCGCGCTATCCACCCCGATGCATCTGCACCGTTAATAAATTCCAACTGTTTATTAGGATTATACCAGTCACCATTTGTATAAATCCATAGTGGATTTTCATTGACAGATGACGCCTTGCTATTTGTCCATTGGATTAAGCCATATCCTACAGTAGGTGGTGTTTCGCTAGTCAAATAACCTTGAACTGCCATTGGTTGTATTGAACTTTCTGCCTGCATGTTTCCTAAAATTCCCGCTATCGCGTTCAATGACCACCCTGCATTATACAGATATGAAAACACACATAACGCATTATTTTGCATTTCTGAATTATTGTTTCGTTCCCGATGCAAAATCCAATCAGGCATTTTAATTTTCACCCTCCGAATAATCAAAATGATCCAGCAGTTTTTGTAACACTAATGTGTTATTATTCACAGCTTGCGCTAAATCGTTAATTTCCTGCTTATGCGTTTCGGTCATCTTGTCTATTTCTTCCTTATGCGATTTTGCGTTTTGTGTTATGTAATATGACATTAACATGCACATTGCTATAGGAAATCCAACATTTGAAATTAACTGTAAAAAATCCATTTCCATAGTATCATCTCCTTATATATTAAAAGAACAATCCTGAAGATTTTGCTGTTAAAAACCCAATTGTACACAATACTAATATCATAATAATGTCCAAACATGCCGTTATTAATTTACTTATAATTCTTGAACGGATTTTTTCAAGCAAAATATGCAGAACTGCATAAAATATTGTTACATATGCTAACACATAAATAAAAACATTAATCATATAATATCGCCCTCTTTTAAAATTTATTACATAGTGTCATTTACAACAACTACATCCGCAAAAACATCCTCTGTCACTGTCATCAGCTACTTTTTTAGGTTTAGTTATACACAAACTATTCCACATATCCACATCGCCGTTAAATTGATTCATGTCCAGTTTAATACCGTTAGCAGAACTTGACCTCTGCCACATGACACACTCTTTCCACGCTCCTAATTTCTCGGCTCTTGGCGGTGTGTTTGAGTATTTTGCACACCACAATTTACATCCGTAATTTGCTAACACATCAATTCCTTTGTGCGTTGCGTAGTATTCAGATGTATAGAATACTATCGGTTTTCCATATTTCTCTTGAAATAATGTATTGAATGTTCGTGCACTTTCTATATGTTCATTTAACGCCTCTGCTTCCCAATCCAACACACACATTAATTTCATTTCAGGACAGTCGGAAAATATTGCATCGATAAATTCCGCAAAATTGTTAAAATTATCTTTTGGCGAATATTTAGGATCGTAAAAATGGTAAATTCCCTGATTTTCTCCTCCTCTCCTGTACCACTTTTTCAGTCTCTCCTCTCCTGTCGGATCAATGTAATTTCTTCCCTGTGTTGATTTAAAAAGTACAAATTCAAACAATGGATTATGCAACACATTATAAAATAACTGATCATCCTGCCAGTGTGACATGTCACATCCTGATAATATCTTACTCATAAAAAATACCCCCTGCTAAATAATTTTTTACTGCATTTAATTCAAGTGTCGTTCCTGTAAATTCAATATCGCCGTCCATAAACTGATAATATCCTTCACCTAATGATGTTATTGAAGCTCTCTGCATTAGCGGTCTACCATTATGGTCATTGTCTTCATCAGCAAGCAAAAAGAACATTCCTTTTAGCTGTACACTGTCATAGAATAACTTAGCAAATGATCCATTACTGCTGATAATATCAGCGTTCCGCATAGCGGTGTTTACAGCATTTCCTACACCTGTCGCAAAATCCATAACAGATTGAGCATTCTGACCAATTTTACCAATAATGTCATCGCTGTATGTGTTTCCGCTGTATGCTAATCCTTTAAATGCACCGCTGTCATCTGTCAAAAACGCATATGTTTTTTTCGTTTTTGGAATGTATTCAGGAACGCCGCCTAATGCGTTCAATCCTGATGCTATCAGCATTGCCGTTGTATCGCCGCCGCCTGCCATTCCGCCGATAGCCACATTTACGCCTACAGGAGCTGACACGTGTTTAATAATGCCTCTACTATTTGAAATTTGTACCGCACATTCACCACTGATTAAATCCAGTTTATAATCAATGGTTAATTGATTTTCACCCTGTAAATCGTTGCTGTCAATTGCAAACTGACCTATTGCAGGGATTGTTAATGTGTAAACGCTGTAGGGCGACATCTGTAGCCATTGACCGCGCGATAATTGGGGGTGCTTCGGAACTGCCAGCGAATGTTGAAACTCATAGGGTTGTGAAATGTTATATCCATAACCTGTCACACCGCTGTCCCAAAATCCGACTTTCATACTTTCACCGCCTTCAATGTCCAACGGCAAAGGGACAAACAAACACGATGTTATGTACTGCATGGGGTTAAATAACGTTTTTAACAGATCTGACGTTATTCCCGTTAATTCTTCTAAGCTGTCAAAATCAATTTCCGTATAGTCCAGTGTCGCGTCAAACAATTTGTTGCATAATTCGCGGATAGTTTCAGCATAGCAGAAATAATATGTTATCGCGCCGTATGCCGTGTTATTCCCTGTCTGTGCGCCGTTCATAACACCTAGTATAAATGTTCCTGATGACGTTGTTTTTGTAGTGAACGGTGATCGTGCTGTGTTTACTATTGTTGTCGGACTGGATTTTGACGGATAAAATGTATCGGGTACATTGGTATCAAACGTTGTTGATGCTCGCGCTATATATAAATCTTGCGAGGAAATTTCATTTTTCCATGTTGCCAAAACGTCTTCATTAAACTGACCATACCATATCCCATCTTTGAATGTCCAATCCTCTATAAAATAGTATCGCTTAAATTCGGGAATGTACGCATAGTTAAAATTCACAGGGGCGTTTACCAGTCCATAATTTACCATTACCGTCGGCGATATAATGCTAGACTGTGCAACCATTTCACATTGAATGGTTGTACCTCCTCCTGATATTTGTTTTGTTGAATTTATACGCTTTGAAAAATTATAAATGTCAACTTCAAACATATAGTGCCACCTCTCTGTTTTATTCCATTAACAATACTACTGCTTTTTCCGTGAAATCATTCCAATAGCGCGTAGTCGTATGGAAAAATACGTTGCTATAACCACCTGCGGCATTGAATGGAGTGGGTGCTGACCAATTATTAACATTAGTCTGTCCCATTGCTTCTACATCGGAAATAATCGCTAACACATTAGACTGTTTAATATTACTTCCTGTTTTTTCTTCGCCGTTACCGTCAATATATGTAGGTGTAATATTAATACTATCAGGATCTTTAATGGACTGCCAGTAATTAACTACCTCTGCATCTCCATATTTCAAAAATTCGGTGTTAAATGTGTTCGCTAAAACAGATGCGGCGATTTGGAATGTAGCAGGCGCATACAGATATATACGTTGCCTTTTTTTCGGGGTGTGTCTGTTAATGTTATGTCCTTGTATAATCGTCTGATATAATGATGAACGTTCGGTCATCATTTCACTTATCGTGGCAATTTTTGAATATAACCACTGGATAAAACCTTTGTAATTTTCAGGCTCATAAACAGATTGTGCCGTTAATGACAACCCAGTCAGATCGTTATATTCTGTTAATACTTTTATGACGCGTGTTGCAGATGCCTCATCTAATATCCCTGCTATTTGATTTGCTACTGTAATTCTTGCTAAATTTTCAAATTCCTGCTCACGAATGTCGCTTACATTCTGCATTACCATTGACACAAAACGCCCGAACTCATCTGCTGACCTGAACGCTGTATCTAATTGATCTCTAAACAATGTTATATGCCTCTGCCATGTACTCTGACCATAAAAATTTGTCTGTAACACATCGGGCTTATTCACCTTATACATATCAACAGACTTTTTGTCATCTAATGACAGTCGCTCATCATTTTCCGCATCTTTATCGGCAACCTGCAATTTACGCACATGATTGCCAAATGTAACATTGTCCACCATTAATCCCTTAAACTTCGCGTAATAGGGACGAACACTAAATATTGTGCGTGACAATACCTGTGAAACTGCCTGCAATAACGGATCATATCCTGTTTTCAATGATATGTTCGCTACTGATATTAAACTATCGGTTGTTAGTGTTGCTAAATCTTTGCGTCCTGTTGCTTGTCCAACAACCTCATTTAATACCGAACTAATCTGATTAATTGTCAATTCCTGTGCCATAATAATCACTATCCTTTCTTATCTTCCTTTGGGTCTAAAATATTTGCTAGAATATCGTCAACAGTTTCAATTTTCTGCTCAACGTTGTTTATGTTTTGCTGATATACAGATTTTTGTATGTCGTCCAGTTTTCCGAAAATGCTTTCAAATAATTTATCCTCAGGCTTCTGCTGTACCTGTTGTACCTGCTGTAGCTGAGGTAGTGGTTGTACCTGTTGTACCTGCTGTACCTGAGGTAGTGGTTGTACCTGTTGTACCTGCTGTACCTGCTGTACTGGTTGCGGCATTGCCGCGATTTTTGCTATTTCTTCCTTATTAAATCCTGCGTTTGCTAACGCTATAACTTCATTAATATTCATATTTCACCTCTTTCTATTATAGCGGATACCTATTAAATAGGATATGACACGCCTGTCAATGTGCCTCCCTTCCGGGGAATGCGTTATGCACTATCCGCTATAATTTTCATTTTACGCACTTAAACTTCCATTGTCAAGTACTCTCTTAACAATCCCTGTGATGCTAAACTATCAAAATAAATACCTTCCCCCCACAATAACAATTGTGTCAAAAACTTACTGTGTCTATGTTGGAACTGCAACACTTCGTCTGCACGCATAACATCGTAATGTTCTTTTGTGCCACAGGGAGTTGCGCATACATAACATATATTTTTTGATTTATGCAGATAGATATTAATCTCGCCTATACTGCACTTTCCGACAAATTCCCTTAATGGGAATATCTTTACACGGCTATCATCATTCCTGAATACATTTTTCAACGCCATATCGCTGTATGATGTTCCTTTTGCGAACTTATACAATGCAGTGTTTTCTTTTTTCTTTGAAATTGGAACGTTTTTAGGCATATAAAGATAAATGCTCCTATCATAATCAATCCATTTTTCAGTTTTTTCTTTTATCATTTTTTCTGCAATACGAACTAAAGACAATGATATGAAATATGGATTATATATGTTGTTACTGTTTGCCGCCATAACAACTTTGGGCGCTGATTTGTTACCTATTATTTCCTTATTTCTGATAATACTTTCAATCATATTCAAGAATGCCTCAAATTCGCCTTTAATAGGCTTCTCCCTTTGTTCGGGTATAAACTCATCGAAAAAAATCATATCAATGTTTGAAAAATCTACACCCCTTATAGTAGCAAATGTTGATAAACTCGTTCCATACATTATTGCAGGATAGTCATAATCAGCAACTTTTTTGTTGTTATCATCTGTTTTAGCCCTAAAAACACCATATAAATTTGATGACATTTTTTCAACTGATGTTAGAATGTGTTTATCATCGCATACAGGCGTGGCTGGTGATGACATTTTTGTAAAAATGTTATCAACTTGCGCCTGCAATCGGCGGATTAACAACAATCGCAAATTGTGTTCCATACAATATTCAATGATTCCATATGTCTTTCCAATTGCTCTTGCACCTATCATCATATAGAAATTGACATCATATTCATTAAACATTGCAGGAATGTCTAAAAATAATTCAGTGCTTGCGCCTGTACTTTTTTGTTGTTCCGCTTTGCTTTTCTTCGTCTTTGTCACCTTTACCCTCTCCTTTTTGCGATGCTCTGCAAAAATCAACACGTGATACATTGACGTATGTTCTCCAATGTCTTTCGCCGTCCTCATCTTCCCAATTGTCTGTACGTAAACTGCCGCAAACGGCAACTAAATCCCCCTTTTTGCAATACTTTTCAACAATCTCTGTCAAATCGTCAAATGTTTGGCACTGAATGAAATCGGCTAACTTTTCCGTCCTTTGCACTGCTAATGCAAATGTCCCTATTAAATGCTCTCCCGCCTCTCTCACCTCGGGGTCTTTTGCGAACCGTCCTAATAATTGTACTGTGTTCATTTTAATTCCTCTCTTTCTTTTTAATCATTATTATAATCAGCAATATGCGCCGCATTATAAACTTTGTAATCTTCTAGCATTCTTTTACATGCTTCTTCGATTGCTTCCTGCTCATCGGGTTTGATTACACCTTTTACCCAGTTTATTAACTGTCTATATTCGTCAGTTAATGACAATTCATAATCGGTAGGGTATATATAGGCGTATGAGGTTAATTCCAATTTATGTCCCTCAACTTCAATAGTCTTGCAATCCTTTTTTGTCCAGTCAGAATATTTAATAGCATTCTTGCAATTTTTGAAAATAAAACCCTCTTTAAAATTGCTGATACTCTTCATCATTTCTGCGCCTATCCGCTTTGGAACACCTGCTATTGTTATTTCAAATTTATTATCGATAACATCTGCATACTTTTTTGCACCACCTGTGATGAACTGTGAATATTCCCCCTCATATTCTGCTAAGCCCATATAATGCATTTTACCGTTTCTGTCCACTGCTGATAATTTATCGATTTTCCTTTGATTGTTGAACATTTCTATTGCATTTATGACACTTTTGTCAGGTTTTTTTAATTTGACGCTGTCAGTATCGACATATATTACGGATTTACCACCGATTTTTTGCAACTGTTTTAAATCATATCTTGCATATGCTGTAACCCATACTCCCACCTGATATGGTAGTCCAGTAAAACTATCCAAATAATCTTGATATAGTTCTTCTTTTGTATATCTGTCATCTATATAATAAACATCATCTGTCACACTATATAATTCTTGTATTGCAACAGGATCTTGTACTGTTAATCCGTACATCGCGTTTATTTTATTTTTTGACTTCATATACATCTCTTTTTCAAACGGATCGTCTGACCCTTTTAATGATGTTTTTTTTTCAAATAGTTCAACAATGTAATTAATAATGTCTTTCGGCAGTTTGCGATATTCCGCCGTATACGCTTCGATTACTTCTATAAATCCAATGTTATACTCCTCTTTAATAATTTTGTAGTCTATATCGGTTATTGTTATATAACACTCTTTACAGCTTAAAACTCTGCCATTATCCAGTCTCCAATCGACGCATTTATCCATTTTTGAATACGGCAAATATGGCATTCCGTTATACTTATCTTTTAATCTAACCTCTTTTAATCTGACCTTGCATATATATGCACTGTTTATTTTTTTCGCCATTTCTTCCAATTCAAAAATTTGTCCTTTGAATTGCTTCCATTCTCCTAACGGATATAACCGTGAACACAGCTCATACGGATATGACGAACTGTAATCGTAACTTTTCACATTTTCAATGATGTCCATTGCATAGTAACGATTAGCGTGTGTATCACCACCTCTGAATGCCTCTCGTAGCAGTGAATAAATGTTAAACGATGCTAGTGTCTTTTTCATCCATTGTTTACGTCCCTGCATTATCTGAATAACGTCGCGACGTATATAGCCTGTTGACGTATATGGGATTGTAGCTATTGTATCACCGTTAGACTGCATTTCCTTTCTTATTGCTTCCCCCAGTCCTTGCACGTCGTTTAAACAATATTCAATCTCTTCATCTGTTAGTTCTGTCCATGGATAACGTATTTTATCATAATCCATAGTTGTCTTTTTATGCTCAACATTCCAACGCTTTAAATATGACTTTAATGACATATTTGATAGCAAATATGAACACCTAAATTCTATACAATCATCATACACAGCGTACAATGGTTTTCTGCTATCTACAAAAAAAATATCATCATCATACTCCCATTTTGTAAACGCTGTACGTATAAATTCCCATTCGTACGCTAAATTGTGAACATAAATAACAATTCGTCTATCACTTTTTCGCGCCTTGCGTGCCATAAAATTTATTAAATAACGCGCCTGTTTCCATGTTCGCATCATAAATGACCCATAGCTTTCAATGTACCATTGATTTGACCACATAAATGCAATTTCTTTATCCCTATTTGCTGTAGTTTCAATGTCGAATGTAATAACTAAATCTGCATAATTTCTTTTTCGCCGTCTTGCTATAGGAGCATTTTCAATAATCTCTCCAATCTGTGAACACATCCGATAATTCAGACTTTGTGTGTCTTTTATATGTTTTTGTAATGCCTTTGTATCTTCGTTTTCGATATTCTGTAAATGCGTCATATAATGTTTTACCTCCATGCTGTACGTCTGCATAGTTTTCATTATACATCTCCACAACTGTTTCGTACTTAATTTCGTCAGTTGTCTTCGATTGAATATATTGCAGGAAATTTTTAAACATAGCAATATCTTCAATCGAATTTACTTTTATCCCTTTTTTTTTCATATTTTCAACTATTTCAGGAATTACCTCGCGTGTTCCTGATACTGTCGATGTTTGCAAATTCAAAAATCTTTGCAATTCCCAATATGCATAGTCAATATTATATCTATTTCCCAGTTCTTTCAATGACGGGAATAAATCCCATGAAGTCGCGGCGCTCAATCCTGCTATATCTGATTTTTGCAGACGCTTTAATCTTTTATTTGCTATCGCGCGCATTTTTGAATATTCTTTTCTCAATGCGCGATCTTCAATATTTGCAATTCTGTCTAATGACATCGGCACGTAAAATTTCATACATCAGCCCCTTTTATATATTCACCATGTTTATCAATGTATCTGACAATTCTATTCAGTCTATTGATCAATAATTCAATATTGTCGCTGTAATATGTGAATATATTTGTCCATATGGTATCTTGGTAGTGTTCCACTTTTACAGCATAAAAATTATCTCCATTCCATAACAATGAAACTTTATATTGATATGACCCTCGTACTGCTATCAAAAGAGTAAATTTATGCTTTTGCTTTGATTTATCAATTATATTATATGTAATATCTGCTATAGTTATTGACCTGCAATAGTATGTTGAATAATAATATAAAAATTCGTCTACAGCTTCATATAAACTAGCCTTTTTAGCTATTATAGCCGTTGAGGCGTTATACGGTTCATTTTTTTCATAAATTATATATATCCTACTATTTTTGTCATCACTATAATTAATCGTTAAATAATATTTATCCTTTTTCATTATAATCACCAATCACACAAATCCATATCTTCAATCCATACTATCATTTTTCCATTTTTAAATTCTAACCAGCCTTCTTTTTCCGCTTTTTCGATGTCTTCGAAAGTGTCATAACCCCAATCGTCAGTTCCTGTCATTCTCTTAAATGCTTCTTTAACAGATTGCACATTTTTATCTGCCTCTGCTATAAATAATATATTAAACATATATAATCACCCCTATCGAATTGTCTTACCTGATAGATATTCCCAATAATTCATTAAATCGACTATTGATATAGTTTCCAATATATCATAATCAAGATTATAGTATTCAATTATTCCTGTCTTATAATCTATACTATCAACCTCAATATGAACACCCCATAATATGTATTCCATTTCCTCAATTGTTCTTTCCACAAATCTTTTCATTTTCGTACCTCCATTTTTTAATTTTGTGTTTCCTTGTTTCTGATATCATTATCTCACGCATTAATTTTACTGTCAACATAAATTTTAAAAATTTTTCAATTTTTCAACGCAAACACATGTTCGATTAATGTTTCACGTGAAACATTATTATAGGCGCGGTTGATTTCTCGGTGGGGAAATTTATTTTTTGCTGTCAGATGGTA
>CANQLQ010000020.1 GCA_947624755.1 uncultured Clostridia bacterium
CCCTTATAGCCATAGTCCGAGCGTTAAAAGCGTCGCAGGCATTGGGTAAGGCTGCCTTAATTGAGCAGGGGTGAAACTCCCGTGGCGTTGTGCTGACAACCGCCCGATTTGCCTATTCTTTTCATCTATGTTGTAATAGTGGACTTGCCGCTGTTCATATAGTGTATTAGCCATTTCTCGAAAGGGGGCTAATCATTGGAACAAAAAGAACAGCCAAAGACCATTTGCAAGAGTGTTTTCAAAAGCGGCGAAAACACAACTTCAAAAAAACAATTCACCTGGGCGTGGATTGATTTAATCAATAAAATTGAAAAGGGCAAAAGTGTGAACTTTGCCAAAAGGCAATGACAAGCTGCCTTTCGTATGGTATAATACATACGGAAGCAGCTTGTTCCTATCTCTAAGGAGATACGAACATGAAAGTAGCTATTTATTGCCGCTTATCCGAAGAAGATAGAAACAAGCAATTTGAAACCGACGACAGCAACAGCATACAAAATCAAAAGGCTATGCTGCTGCAATACGCTATGGAACAGGGGTGGGAACTTTACAACATTTACAGCGACGACGACGATACAGGTTCAGATCGACGCCGCCCGGAGTTTAACCGCCTGCTTGCGGACGCTGAACAACACAGATTTGATATTGTCCTCTGCAAAACACAATCGCGTTTCACCCGCGAACTGGAACTTGTCGAAAAGTACATACATGGGCTATTCCCTATTTGGGGTATTCGCTTTATCAGCATTGTTGATAATGCGGACACTGCCAATAAGGGCAACAAAAAATCCCGTCAAATCAACGGGCTTGTCAATGAATGGTACTTGGAGGATATGTCAGACAATATCCGCAGCGTATTAACAAACAGACGGCAAAACGGTTTTCATATCGGCGCGTTTGCCCTTTACGGCTATAAGAAAGACCCAAATCAAAAGGGGCATTTGATTATTGACGAAGAAGCCGCCGCCGTTGTCAGAGAAGTTTTTAGCCTATTCGCACAGGGTTACGGCAAAACCGCTATCGCCCGTATGCTCAACGACAGGGGCATACCAAATCCAACTGAATATAAGCGTTTGCATGGCTTGCGCTATCAGCAGCCGAAGATGAAAAACAGCACTCTTTGGAAATACTTTGCTATCTCCGATATGCTGATAAATGAAATCTATATCGGTAACATGGTACAAGGCAAATACGGCAGCATTTCCTATAAGACAAAGCAAAATAAGCCGCGTCCAAAAAGTGAATGGTACGTTGTCGAGGGAACACATGAACCGATTATTGAACGCGAGTTGTGGGACAGAGTGCAGACGTTAATCGCACAGAGGGCGAAGCCCTTTGACATTGGCACGATTGGACTATTCGCAAGGAAAGCCCGTTGCGCAAATTGCGGTTACATTATGCGTTCGTCAAAAAACAGGGGCAAGCATTATCTTCAATGCTCAAACCGCCATGTAGCAAAAGACGCTTGTATCGGCTCTTTTATTTCAGTTGACAAATTGGAGCAGCTTGTGATTGACGAGTTAAACCGATTGTCAGCGGAATACCTTGACAAGGACGAGTTAGAACAGAACATTGAGTTTTGCGGAAACTTGCAAGGACAAAAGGAGCGTTTGACCGCAGACCTTACCGCCTATCAAAAAAAGGTTGCGGAATACTCAAAGGGTATCAGAGAGTTATACATGGATAAGGTAAAAGGGCTTATTTCCGAAAGTGATTATGCGGATATGTCAAGAGGATTTTCCACAGAACGCGACCGCTTGGAGCGCGTGATTGCAGACGGAGAAAAGCAGTTAGCCGAACTCGACGAAAAAATTGCGGCGGGCGACAATCGCCGCGAACTGATTGAACAATATACCAACTTGGAACACCTTACCCGCGAAATGGTAGAAACGCTGATCGACTATATATCTGTCGGCAAGCGTATTCCCGGTACAAAGGACGTTCCCATTGAAATTCACTGGAACTTTTAATGAAAAGTTGTTCTTATATGATTGCAGCAGAACAAAAAGCAAGAAAAACCTATGATAATATTCTTCGCCTTATTGATGACCCCGATGTATGCGATCCGATAAAATTCCTTCGTCAAAGAGAAATTGTCCATTATCAACGCTTCGGTGAAGGTCTTAGAATCGTTACCGACAAACTCAATGAAAAGAATTTCTATGCATTCAATCCGGCAGTAGATAAAATAACTCACAAATAAAGCTTATGCCGCTCCGGTTTTAAGGGGCGGCAATCTCATATTTTACTGCTTAAAATCTATGCGGTGACGCTAATGAATTTAAATATTTCTTTACTAAGCTTTTTTATTTTTCACTTTTTTCACACAGTAAAGAAACATTTTATTAAAATCTATTGACAAAACAATTTTTTGTGATATAATTCATATATATTTTTAATCAGTTAAACCGTTGAAGCGGAGATAAAAACGAAAAACGCCTTTACAGAGAACCCGTGTTGCTGAAAGTCGGGTAAGAAACAGTTCGTTAAATGGGCCGCGGAGGGTGCAGTCAAAGGTATTTTACCGAGTATTCTGCAACGTGTTGGCATACGTCAGTTGCCGGAAGTATGTTGGTACTTCGCAAGCTGCACGGAGTTTCCGTGAATCAAGGTGGCACCGCGGATAGTTTTTATTCGTCCTTGACAGAAGATTTTCTGTTAAGGGCGTTTTTGTTTTTTTAGGAAGGCTCTTTCCTTATTTATGTTCGGAGGTAAAGTTATGAAGTTTTCACCAAGTCTTGAAGAAGTCAAAAAAATTGCAGAGACAAAAAAATACAAGGTTCTGCCCGTCAGTTGTGAAATTCTTTCTGACATCTGCACGCCGATTGAAGCGATGAAGATTCTCAAGAACATTTCAACTCATTGCTATATGCTTGAATCGGTTGCGGAAAAAGAGGTTTGGGGTCGTTATACATTTCTCGGTTTTGACCCAAAGCTTGAAATTACCTGCATTGACGGTGAGATGAATGCAGGTAACCTAAAATTCAAAACGAATAATCCGTCCGATTTTTTAAGGCAGATACTTTCCGACTATAAAAGTCCACACTTCGATTATCTGCCCTCATTTACCGGCGGTCTTGTCGGATATTTTTCCTATGACTATTTGGCATACAGCGAACCGACGGTAAAACGTAACGTCGAGGACAGCGAAAAATTCAAAGACGTTGACCTTATGCTTTTTGACAAGGTTATAGCTTTTGACAACTTTCGTCAAAAAATCGTCCTTATCGTCAATATGCCTCTTGACGACGGCGAGGTCGGTTATAACAAAGCTGTTTTGGAGCTTCGCCGCCTTTGTGAACTTCTGAGAAACGGCGAAAAGAAAAACGAGCCGGGAGGAAGGCTGCTTTCCGAAGTTACACCGCTGTTCAATAAAGACGAATACTGCAATATGGTCGAAAAGGCGAAGCGCTATATCCGCGAGGGAGATATTTTTCAAATTGTTCTTTCAAACCGTCTGAGTGCAGAATTTGAAGGCAGTCTTTTGGGTACCTACCGTATACTCAGAACCATTAATCCGTCACCGTATATGTTCTATTTTTCGGGAACCGATGTTGAGGTTGCGGGCGCTTCACCCGAAACACTTGTCAAGCTTGAAAACGGTGTGCTTCACACCTTCCCTCTGGCAGGCACAAGACCGCGCGGAAAGACCGAAAAAGAGGACAAAGAGCTTGAAGCCGATCTGCTTTCGGACGAAAAAGAGCTTGCAGAGCATAATATGCTCGTTGATCTCGGAAGAAACGACCTTGGAAAAATCAGCAAATTCGGCAGCGTTAAAGTTGAAAAGCTTCATTCAATTGAAAGATATTCCCACGTTATGCACATAGGTTCAACCGTGCGCGGCGAAATCAAAGAAGAATTTGACGCTTTTGATGCGGTTGAAGCTGTTCTTCCTGCCGGAACGCTTTCGGGCGCACCGAAAATCCGGGCTTGCCAGATAATCGGTGAACTTGAAAACAACAAGCGAGGAATTTATGGCGGCGCGATAGGATACATTGATTTTACGGGAAATATGGATACCTGCATTGCAATTCGCATCGCATACAAGAAAAACGGCAAGGTCTTTATAAGGAGCGGCGCAGGAATCGTCGCCGACTCTGTTCCCGAAAAAGAATTTCAGGAATGTATCAACAAAGCAAAGGCTGTTGTCAATGCGCTCACTCTTGCCAAGGAGGAAGATTTATGATTTTACTTATTGATAATTACGACAGCTTTTCATATAATTTATATCAGTTGATAGGTGAACTTGAAAGTGACATAAAAGTTATACGAAACGATGAAATGACCGTTGAAGAAATCAAAGACCTATCCCCCGACCGTATTATACTTTCACCGGGACCCGGAAGGCCCGAAAATGCAGGGGTAATTATTGAAACGGCAAAAACTCTTGGCAAAGATATTCCGATTCTCGGAGTTTGCCTTGGACATCAGGCGATCTGTGCGGCATTTGGCGCTTCCATTACATATGCAAAAAGGCTCATGCACGGAAAACAGTCACAAACGGTTATTGACACAAGCTCAAAGCTTTTCAGCGGTTTGCCCAAAGAAATTTTAGTTGCAAGATATCACTCTTTAGCGGCCGATGAAAAAACGATGCCGGAATGTTTAAAAGTTACAGCCAAAACCGATGACGGAGAAATCATGGCTGTGCAGCATAGGGATTATCCGATTTTCGGCGTTCAGTTCCACCCGGAATCAATTATGACGCCGGACGGCAAAACGATACTCAAAAACTTTTTAAGGGAGCTCTGATTAAATCTAATACTCATATTGATTAGCAAATTTTTTGTAAGACAAAGCCAAAAACGCAGGTAATACTTTGTGTATTGCCGAGTATTTTGGCAAAGTATTACGGAAAATTTGCAAGCAAGATGAGTATTAAGCTTTAAGCGTGATTTGATCAGAGATTCCTTAAATATATGAAGGAGACTTAACAATGATTAAAGAAGCTATATCAAAAATTGTAAGCAAACAAGACCTTTCTTATGACGAAGCTTACACGGTAATGAACGAGATTATGAGCGGTGAAACAACACCTACTCAAAACGCTGCTTTTCTTTCCGCCCTATCAACAAAAAGCGCAAGAGCGGAAACAACAGACGAAATTTCAGGCTGTGCCGCCGCAATGCGTGAACACGCAACTGCGGTCGAAACAAAAATGGACGTTTTTGAAATAGTCGGCACAGGCGGAGACAATACACAATCATTCAACATTTCTACAACCTCCGCCATTGTTGCCGCAGCAGGCGGTGTCAAAGTTGCAAAACACGGCAACCGTGCGGCGTCATCAAAATGCGGAACAGCGGACTGTCTTGAAGCTCTCGGGGTAAACATTGACCAAAGCCCCGAAAAGTGCGTTGAGCTTTTGAACGAAGTCGGAATGTGCTTCTTCTTTGCTCAAAAATATCACACCTCAATGAAGTATGTCGGCGCTATCAGAAAAGAACTCGGCTTCAGAACGGTTTTCAATATTCTCGGTCCTCTCACTAACCCGGGCAATCCTTCAATGCAGCTTCTCGGCGTCTATGACGAATACCTTGTACAGCCTCTTGCACAGGTTCTTATCAATCTCGGCGTAAAGCGAGGAATGGTTGTCTACGGTCAGGATAAGCTTGACGAAATTTCAATGAGTTCACCGACAACTGTCTGCGAATTTAAAGACGGCTGGATGAAAAATTATGTCATAAGACCTGAAGACTTCGGCTTTGAGACTTGCTCAAAGGCTGACCTTGTCGGCGGCACTCCCGAAGAAAATGCACAAATCACCCTCGCAATTCTCAGCGGTGAAAAGGGACACAAAAGAGAAGCTGTTCTTCTTAACGCAGGCGCTTCACTTTACATCGGCGGCAAAGCCGATTCATTCAAAGACGGCATAAAGCTTGCGGCGCAGCTTATTGACTCGGGCAAGGCTTACGATACCCTTCAAAAATTTATTGAGGTATCTAACAGATGAGCGTAAACATTCTTGAAATGATCGCCGAGTATACAAGAAGTCGAATTGCCGAAACGGCAAAGGCTATCCCTTTGTCCGAAATCAAAACAAAGTCCTTGCAGATGAATTGCAATACGGACTTTCCTTTTGAAAAAGCTCTTCGTGAAGGCGATATTTCTTTCATCTGCGAATGTAAAAAAGCTTCTCCCTCAAAAGGAATTATTGCAGAAAATTTTCCCTATCTTGAAATTGCAAAAGATTATGAGAAGGCAGGGGCAAGCGCAATTTCCGTACTTACCGAACCGAAATGGTTAATGGGAAGCAATAAATATCTTCGTGAGATCGCACAGGAAGTATCTATTCCGTGCCTTCGCAAGGATTTTACAATAGATGAATATATGATTTATGAAGCTAAGCTTCTTGGCGCTTCGGCGGTGCTTCTTATCTGCGCAATTACCGGCGAAAAACAAATTCGACAATATATAAAAATCTGCGACACGCTTGGACTTTCCGCCCTTGTTGAAGCTCACGACGAAAACGAAATAAAAACCGCGCTTCGTGCGGGCGCAAGAATCATCGGAGTCAACAACCGTAATCTTAAAGATTTTACCGTTAACATTCACAACAGTGAAAGGCTTCGCAAACTTGTGCCGAAAGATATACTTTTCGTAGCCGAAAGCGGAATCAAAACCTCGGAAGATATAGAAGTTTTGCGCAAAGCAGACGTAAATGCAGTTCTTATCGGCGAAACATTTATGAAATCGCAGAATAAAAAAGAGATGCTTGAAAACCTCAGGGGTATAAGATGAACACAGAAATAAAAATCAAAATGTGCGGTCTTTCAAGACCGTGCGACATCAAAAAAGCAAACGAATTAAAAATTGATTATATTGGTTTTGTGTTCGCAAAAAAAAGCAAACGCTATGTTTCACCCGAAAGGGCAACGGAACTTAAAAATTTGCTTGACCCAAAAATAAAAGCAGTCGGTGTTTTTGTAAAAGAAGAGGTCGAAACGGTTGCAAAACTTTTGAAAAAAAATATAATTGATATCGCTCAGCTTCACGGCGGTGAGGACGAAAGTTATATCAGGAAATTAAGAAGCATGACAGACAAACCTATTATCAAGGCTTTTCGCATCGACACGGCCGAAGATATTGAAGCGGCAAACAAATCGACAGCCGACTTTGTTCTGCTCGACTCGGGAAACGGCGGCACGGGAGAGACCTTTGACTGGTCGCTTCTTAAAAATATAACTCGCCCCTATTTCCTTGCCGGAGGTCTTGATACACATAATGTTAAAGACGCAATTGAAGCTTTGATTCCGTATGCCGTTGACGTAAGCTCGGGCATTGAAACAAACGGATTTAAAGATGGCGAAAAAATGACAGCCTTTGCAAAAGCTGTCAGAAAAAATATATAAGGAAGGATACTCAAAGATGACAAATCCTAACGGACGCTTCGGTATTCACGGCGGACAATATATCCCCGAAACGCTGATGAATGCCGTTATTGAACTTGAAGAAGCGTATAACTACTATAAAAATGATCCTCAGTTTAACAGAGAGCTAAGCGAGCTGTTAAACGAATATGCAGGCAGACCGTCCAGACTTTATTTTGCCGAAAAAATGACAAAGGATCTCGGCGGCGCAAAAATATATCTAAAACGAGAAGACCTCAACCATACCGGCGCACACAAGATAAATAATGTTCTCGGTCAGGCTTTGCTCGCGAAAAAAATGGGCAAAAAAAGACTTATCGCTGAAACCGGAGCAGGTCAGCACGGTGTTGCAACCGCAACGGCTGCGGCGCTTATGGGTATGGAATGTGTTGTTTTCATGGGTGAAGAAGACACCATAAGACAAGCGCTCAATGTTTATCGAATGAGACTTTTGGGCGCAGAGGTTATCCCTGTCACAAGCGGCACAAAAACGCTTAAAGATGCAGTCTCCGAAGCTATGAGAGAATGGACTTCCCGAATAGCCGACACTCACTATTGTCTCGGTTCGGTTATGGGTCCTCATCCGTTTCCGACAATTGTCCGTGATTTTCAGGCGGTTATTTCAAAAGAAATTAAAGCTCAAATTCTTGAAAAAGAAGGACGGCTTCCGGATGCGGTCATTGCCTGTGTCGGAGGAGGTTCAAACGCTATAGGAAGCTTTTACCACTTCATTGAAGATAAAGACGTAAAGCTCATAGGCTGTGAAGCGGCGGGCAGAGGTATTGATACCTTTGAAACGGCGGCAACAGTAAACACCGGAAAACTCGGTATTTTCCACGGTATGAAATCATATTTCTGCCAAGATGAATACGGTCAAATAGCTCCGGTTTATTCAATTTCGGCAGGGCTTGACAATCCGGGCGTAGGGCCGGAACACGCATATCTTCACGACATTAACAGAGCGCAGTATGTACCGATTACCGACGAAGAAGCGGTTTGCGCTTTTGAATATCTCGCAAAAACCGAAGGTATTATTCCGGCTATTGAATCATCTCATGCAGCAGCTTTCGCAAAGAAGCTTGCCCCGACAATGAGCAAGGACAAAATTATAGTCGTTACAATTTCGGGCAGAGGCGACAAGGACTGCGCCGCAATCGCAAGATACAGAGGGGAGAATATATATGAGTAACATATCAAAAGCTTTTGAAAACGGAAAGGCTTTCATCGCTTTCATAACCTGCGGCGACCCCGATCTTGAAACAACTGCGGCGGCTGTTCGCATGGCGGCAAAAAACGGCGCTGACCTTATAGAACTCGGTATACCCTTCTCTGACCCTACGGCGGAAGGCCCCGTTATCCAGGGTGCAAACCTTCGCGCTCTTGCAAACTCAATTACAACAGACGATATTTTTGGTTTTGTAAAAGAAATACGCAAAGACGTCGCAATACCTATGGTATTTATGACTTATGCCAATGTTGTTTTCTCTTACGGAGCGGAAAGATTTATAAAAACCTGCGCTGAAATCGGAATTGACGGTTTGATTCTTCCCGATATTCCGTTTGAAGAAAAAGATGAATTTGAGCCGATTTGCATTAAATACGGCATTGACCTTATTTCTCTTATTGCACCGACATCTCAAAACAGAATTGCAAAAATTGCAAAAGAAGCAAAAGGCTTTGTTTATATAGTTTCAAGTCTCGGTGTTACCGGCACAAGAAGTGAAATCAATACCGACCTTGCCTCAATTGTAAAGGTTGTCCGAGAAAATACGGATGTTCCGTGTGCAATAGGCTTCGGCATTTCAAATCCCGAACAGGCAAAAAAAATGGCCGGCATTTCCGACGGCGCAATTGTCGGTTCGGCAATTATCAAGATTCTTGAGAAATACGGAAAAGATTCTCCGAAATATGTCGGAGAATTTGTGAAATCAATGAAAGATGCGTTAAGATAAAAGCATTAGAGGGCTGTCCAAGTTTTGTGACAGCCCTCTAAAAATATCCGATTTTCTAAATGGGGAAAATCTTTTTTCGGCCGGTGGTAAAAATTCAATTTCAAAATTTCCCCACCAATAAGTCAATTAGGGAAGCGCTGATTAATTCAGGGCGTCCTTAGGCATTGCTTTTATTTTAGTTTAATGGATATTTATGTATATATTATAAAGTTTTCATTTATAATATATGAATTTTATAATATATTTTAATATATCATATTTAAAATAAAAAATTTAAGGTGTTGTGTCGGTTTATTTTTTGCAGCAACTACCCTAAAATATAAATATATTTATAAAGTCGAATAACCTTCAATCCCTTTTTGGGGAAGCTCTGATTAAATCTAAAGCTCAGGCGGGCATCGCCCGCAGGAATTACGCGCAATAGATTATGCAGACTTTTACTATTACGCCGCGAAAAATAGTCTATTACAGACTAAGACAAAAAAGAACAAAGTATAATTTGGAAAAAACCAACCTTTACAACAGGCCTTATCCTGAGGCACAGACCGCATTTTCTCTCTTTATCACAGCTAAGATAAAAAGAAGCAAACTCACCACAGGGGGGGTAAAGCAGAAATCGTTCTATAGGCGAAGCGACCCGGCTTGAACGCTTTGCGTTCAAACGGTTGAGCGCAGCCGTACGTCAGCAATGTTTCTTTTGGAACTTTTCTTTCAAAAGAAAAGTTCGCCGACGGCAGTCAAAACCGATAATTTGTACAAATTAAAGATTTAAGGAATTTCTGATTAAATCACGCATAAGGCATAAGGAATCACTGATTAATACAAGCTGCCTTGCTTGACGGTAAATTATTCCGTCATTTTGTTCAAAAATTCAAGCACCTGCGACCAAAAATCTTCGTCCTGACGGGTCATTCTTATAAAATCGGCTTTTTCAAAATATGCTTTTTTGGCTTCAAGGGTTTTATACTTTCCTAATCTTACCTCAATGTTGAATTTACCCATTACCTCGTTCATATATGCAACCGCATCGGCCTTATAATTTGGGTTATGCTTTCTGTCTTGATAAATCAAATATTTTACGTCCTCATTTTTGCAGTGTTCTTTTACATACTGCAAGCCGTATTTGAACGCAATCATATTGTCATCTTTTGAATGAGCTATAAGGTACTTCGCTTTTTTGTTATTGATTGCATCAATTGAAGATGACGCAAAAAATTGGGGAAAGTGTTCTTTTTCATAGCAAGCAATTTTTTGCACAATCGGTTTTTTCAAAAATCCGAATACTCCGCCTTGAAGTTCTTCAAGCAATATGCTCACAGACGGAAAGCTTGAAATTACAACTGCCTTTTCTATATCGTTATGGAAATTCGCAATGTTTCCTGCGGCATAACCGCCCCATGAATGACCGATTACATAAACATGGTTAAATTTCTTGTATGTACCGTCATTTTTCATTGTTTTAATTGCATTGTCAAGGTCGGCAAGCGCTTGGGTTATACATATTATAGATTCGCCCTCGGATTCAAAACAGCCCGTGTTATCATAGGCAAGAACTTTATAACCGTTTTTGCAAAGAAGCTCGATTTCAGTCATATAAGAAAGATGTCCGCCGCCGATTCCATGACAGAAAATTATAAGTTCATCTTCCCTGTATCCGTCATAGTAATAGAAGTTGCCTTTGAGAAGATTGTCGCCGGACATAAAACTAAAGCTGTCTTTTTTAAGCCCCTCAAAATCGTCAGCGCAAAAATATTTTATATAGCCTCCGTCATCATATCTGTGAATAAATAACTTCTTGAATAAATTTATTGCAACGCTCATTGTTGTTTCTCTCCTTAACCTTTTGATTATTTCTTTTGATATTCAGGCTGTTTAGCAAAATAATTTTCTTTTGCAAAGCTGAATTTTTCGTTGAATTTTTCCGCCGCCCTTTTGCTTATCTCTTTTTTTGAAGCAAGCATATCAAAAGCGTGCATATCCGACGGATAAACGTCTACTTCGGCGCTTATTCCGGCCTTCTTCAGATTGTCCGCAAAATCCAAAGTTTCTTTATAAAACGGTTCGCCTTCACCGACGAACGTATAAGCCGGCGGAAGTCCGGAATAATCGGTCTGTCTCGCTGCGGCGGCATACGGAGAAACATTAGATTTTGCACCTTTTCTAAGGTACATTTTCCAGCCGAAATGATTAAGTTTTGTATTCCACACTTTGCCGTGGTTATCCCTTGAAGAGTCAGTATCAAAATTATCAAGCATCGGATAAAGCGGCATTTGAAAAGCGATATTTACTTCCCTTTTATCCCTTGCCATCATGCAAAGCGAAGCACAAAGTCCTCCGCCTGCGCTTTCGCCGCCGACCATTAGCTGATCTTTTCTTATACCGAGTTCGCCGGCATTATCTTTCATATATAAAAGGCAGTTGTAGCAATCGTCGATCGCGGCAGGATAAGGTGAAGAGAAAGCAAGTCTGTAACCGGGGGAAATTACAACCGCACCGTATTTTTTCACAAGGTCAACCGCACGCGACATATACACCATTTCTTTCATTCCCATTATATAGCCGCCTCCGTGTATCCAAAGAATACCCGTCTCGTTGAAAGCTCCGTTTTTCGCAGACAGCACAAGAGCGGGGATAAAGCGATCGCCCGCTTTAATTTTTATCTTCTTTGTTTTTATTTCTTTGTCGGGTTTCATTGAAAACATATTGTTCCGCCCCCTATAATTTAAGGAATCTGTGATTAAATCATGCTCAAGGCTTAATACTCATCTTGCTTGCAAATATTCTGTAATACTTTGCCAAAATACTCGGCAATACACAAAGTATTGACTTGTATTTTTAGAACAAAAAAGAAAATTCCAAATTAGAGACAAAGTGTTTTCGCGGAGTAAAATTATAATTTTATATAATTCTATCCCGCGTAACTCGTGCAGGCGATGCCTGCCACGTAATTCTTGCGGACGATGTCCGCTGTTGCCCACCTGAGTATTAGATTTAATCAGAGCTTCCTTAAAATTAATTATATCACTTTTTTATATTTATTTCCACAAATACAAGATTAACATAAAAATATTTCTCTCTAAAAACTTGCCGCTATTCCTTTTAAGTTTTTAGTGAAGAGTTATATCACAATTGTTGAAAAGTTAAGTTTTATGTAGTATAATAACACTGCTAATGTTACCAAAATCAAAAAATCAATAAGGAGGGATTTCAATGAAAGAAAAAAGTATACTAAAATCAAAAGCATTTCCATGTATTTTTCTTTCAGTATCAGTTATCGGAACAATTTTATTTAATGCGGCAAGAGCAACTTGGGTTTTTGTTGACATCGCTTTGAAAATTGACAGTTTTACATTATACCTGTTATATGCTATGGTTGTAAATTCTGTTTTAAGCGTTGTGCTGACTGCGTTGAGGTTATATGAGATCAAAATAAAAAATGTACCCCTTTACAGAAAAAAGGCTTATTGCGCAGTAAGCATCATATCCTCTGTTTTTTCAGTGTTGTTTTTCGTTATAGCCATCGTTTTCTTAATCATTATGTCAACCCGCGATTCGTCCGAAGTTTTTTTGCTTTATCTCAAAAATTCACTTTATGATGCCGTTTTAATTATTCTTGTGTCTTTTTTTGCTTTATTTTTCCCTTTGCTCAAAGGCAAATCACGCAAAGCGGTTCTTGCGGTTTCGCTTGCGGTCATATCGGTTTTGGTGATATGCAAAATTTTTCCTGTCGGTACATATAAAATCACGTGCGACCCAACGGTTATAGATACCGGTAAAGATTACAGCGTAATTTTTTCTACAAGTGACTTTGGCACAGGCTATGTTGAGTACACCTATAACTCAAAAGAGTATAAGGTATACGACAACACCGGAGGCAGAATTAACAGCGATTCAAAAATTCACAGTATAAGCATTCCGTACGAACACCTTAATAATAACACATATAAAGTAGGCTCTGTCCGTGTTATCGAGCAGTATAGCTACGGCAGCCGCACAGGTAAGGAAATATTATCCGACGAATATACTTTCACTCCCGTTACGGGAAAAAACAGAACATATCTTGTCGTTTCCGACTGGCATACAAAAATAAAAAAAGCTTACAGCGCAATTTCTTATATGGGTGATTATGACGGTGTGATTCTTATGGGTGACTCTTCTCCGGGTCTGGATTTTGAAGAGGAAGCAATCAGAAATATCGTTGAATTTTCGGGTAAGCTTTCAGGCGGTACAATGCCTGTAATTTATACAAGGGGCAACCACGAAACGCGGGGAAGTTATGCAAGCAAGCTTTTAAACGCTCTTGGTCTTGAAAGCTTTTATTATACGGTTGATACGGATAACTATTCTTTTGTTATCCTTGACAGCGGTGAAGATAAAGACGACTCACACCCGGAATACGGCGGTATGGACGATTATAATACTTATCGTACAAAAATGATCGAATGGCTCAAAGAAGCAGAAGTTAAAAATGATAAGGTTATCACCCTTTCCCATGCATGGCAAATAAGCGAAGTTGAAAAGGATTTGTCCGAAGAAGCATGGAACGAGATTGACAGACTCGGTACAAAGCTTGTTATTTCAGGCCACTCTCATCAATGCCGCCTTGTAGGAAAAAATGAAAGCGAACAGGAAATGCTCTCGGCTCATCCGAATATTACGGCATATATGGACGGCGGTTATAATAACGACAAATATGTTGCATCAAAAATGACACTCTCTGAAGATAAAATATATCTTGAAGCTTATGACCACTTAGGCGAAAAGGTGTTTGAGCATAGCATTAAATGGTAATTTAATAAGGGATTGTCGCAAATTTAATTCTTTTACAAATTGCGTAGGG
>CANQLQ010000021.1 GCA_947624755.1 uncultured Clostridia bacterium
AAAACGACAGTGCAATTGAATAATATAATCTATGTTTCATAATTATGCCACCTTTTTATGATTTTTAAATTTCATATAAATATCCATGCTTTAAGTGTATATTCTTATCCCACCGGATAATTTTAAACAATCACAATATAGTCTTGTAATTTGTTTTCCGGTTCTTGCGCAGACTGATAATAGTTAGCAATATCAGTATTTTTTTATTCTTTCAAAACTGAACATATCATATTTATAGTTTTTTTATCTGTTCGTATATATAAACCCTTTAAAACGGCTTTTTACTACATTTTTCCGATAAATTAATTTTAATGCATAGATTCTGTTTTGTCAATATAATATGTAAAATTTTGGCAATATTTGCAAAAAATATATTTTGGTTAAAATTTGAAACGCATATAACAATAAAAAAGAACCAACCTTTACAACAGGCTTTATCCTGAAGCACAGACCGCATTTTCCCGTTTCATTGCATCTAAAAAAAGAAGCAAACTTACCACAGGGGAGACAAAGCACAGCGGACACCGGCACAACTTGTATGCCGATGTCCGCCGAAATATATAAAACTATCTTTCTTCTCTGAAATATGCCAAGCCCAAGCTTTCGGGCGGGAGATTTTCTCTTTTCTTTCTTACGCTTGTCAGTATAAGGACAATAATTGTAACAACGTAAGGCAGCATCTTGAATATTTCCTGAGATGACCTGTGAAGCCCTCCGATGAACATATAAACAATATAAAGTCCGCCGAAAATTATCGAACCGAGGATTCCAAGATCGGGTTTCCACAAAGCGAAAATTACAAGAGCGATTGCAAGCCAGCCTCTGTCGCCAAAGCCCGCATTCGACCATGTGCCGCCGATATACTCCATAACATAGTAAAGACCGCCGAGTCCTGCAATTGCACCGCCGACACAGGTTGCAACATACTTGTATTTTTCAACATTGATACCTGCGGCGTCTGCCGTTGCGGGATTTTCACCGACCGCTTTAAGAGAAAGTCCTACTCTTGTCCTTTTGAGTACATATGCGGCGATAAGAGAAATTATTATTGCTGTATAAGTCAGAACACCGTATGAAAGAAACGCTTTTCCGAACAGTCCAAACTTGTCCGCAAACGGAAGATAAGCCTTAAATGCCGCACCGGTTGCATTGAGAGAAACGGTTGTGCCTGTGCCGAGAATTTTTGAAAGCGAGCTTCCTATAAAGCTTCCTACGCCCATACCGAAGGTTGTAAGAACAAGACCGGTCACGTTCTGATTTGCTCTTAGCGTAATTGTAAGAAAGCTGTAAATAAGCGAAGCGAGAACCGAACCGATAATGCAGGCAATGACCGGAATGACAACACACATAAAAGAGTTGCTGACGTTTCCGTAGGTTTCCCAAAAATAACCGCCCAATATGCCTGAAATTCCGCCGATATACATAATGCCCGGAATACCGAGGTTCAAGTTGCCGGATTTTTCGGTGATCATTTCACCGACAGAACCGTAAAGAAGAGGCATACCCGTAAGAACAGCCTGAACAAAAAAGCTGACTAACTTTGTCATTATTTATTTCCCCCCTCTGTATGTCTTGAACGAAAATGAACTTTGTAGTTGATGAAAAATTCCGAACCGATGATAAAGAAAAGAATTATACCCGTAAGAATATCCGCCATTTTTACGTTAAGTCCGAAGGCCGTTGCAATTTCACTCGCTCCGCGTTCAAAGAAAACAACAATGAATGAGGTAAGTATCATAACTAACGGATTGAATTTTGCAAGCCAAGAAACCATAATTGCCGTAAAGCCTCTTCCGCCTGCGGTTTCAGTCGAGATAGTATGACCCGAACCGGCAACGAGAAGAAGACCTGCTATACCGCAGATTGCACCCGAAAGCGCTACCGTGCGTATGATAACTTTTTTTACGTTTATGCCGATGTATCTTGCCGTGTTTTCACTTTCACCGACAACCGAAATTTCATAACCGTGCTTTGAATATTTGAGATAAATGTACATAAATACCGTCAAGGCAAAAACAATAAGAATATTAAACAAATACTTCTGTCCGCCGATTGTAGGAAGCCAGCCGCCCTGGGTTGTTCCGTTGATTATGCCAACCGTGTTTGAACCTTTCTGGCCTTCCCAAAATGTTATCAAAAAAGCAACGAACTGGGTTGCGACATAGTTCATCATAAGAGTAAACAGCGTTTCATTCGTATTGAAATATGCCTTGAAAATCGCAGGAATAACTGCCCATACAGCGGAGCAGATCATACTTACAATTGCCATTAAAGGAATAAGTATCCATGGGTTTAAAGAGTTACCCAGGTGTATCATAAGAAAAGTTGTTGCCGCAGCGCCCATAAGAACCTGACCTTCGGCGCCGATGTTCCAAAATCGCATCTTATAAGCCGGAGTAAGAGCAAGCGCAACGCAAAGCATCATAGCAAGGTTTTGAAGCATTGACCAAATTTTTCTTTTTGTACCGAAGTTGCCGCGAATCATAACCTTGTAAAACTCAAAGGGATTAATACGAGTAAGAATTACAATAAAACCTGCGCAGACAACAAGCGCAATAACAACGGCGGCAATTCGGACAAGCCACGCTTTCCACATCGGCATACCGACGTTTTTTGTAATTCTTATGAGCGGTTCGTGATGAGTGTCAGGTTTACTCATTGTTCTTTCCTCCTGTTCCTGTCATCATAAGACCGATTTCTTCTTTTTTGGCCGTTCTCGCGTCAACTATACCCGAAAGTTTTCCGGCGCACATAACAATAATACGGTCACAAAGTTCTATGAGAACGTCAAGATCCTCACCGACAAAAATTACGGACGCGCCGTTTTCTTTTTGTTTGTTGAGAAGATTGTAAATCAAATAAGAAGAGTTGATATCAAGACCTCTTACCGGATAAGCAACCATAAGAACCTTTGGCGCAGAGGAAATTTCTCTTCCGACAAGTACCTTTTGTACGTTACCGCCCGAAAGCCTTCTGACCGGAGTTTCGGTTGACGGAGTGACAACTTCAAGGTCATTGATTATTTTTTCGGCAAGGGTTTTCGGTTCTTTTCTTTGAAGGAAAAGCGACTTACCCCTGCTGTAGCTTCTTAGCATAATGTTATCCGTAATGTTCATATTTGCAACAAGACCCATACCGAGCCTGTCCTCGGGAACAAAAGAAAGACGGATACCGAGATTCCTGATTTGAAGCGGAGTTTTGTTTCTAAGGTTTTCTTCCTTGCCTGTTTTCAGATTTTTATAAATAATTTTTCCTTCTTCAAGCTTTTGAAGTCCTGCAATTGCTTCGAGCAGTTCTTTCTGACCGCTGCCGGCAATACCCGCAATGCCAAGAATTTCTCCTGCCTTTGCGGTAAACGAGAAATTGTCAACTACCTTTACGCCTTCACGGTTGACGCAGCTTAGATTTTCAACGAAAAGCACATCTTCGGTACCTTTGGCTTCGCTTCTTTCTATATTGAGAGAAATTTTTTTGCCGACCATCATTGCAGTAAGAGCGGTCATGTCGGTTTCATCTGTGTTGACCGTTCCGACATATTCGCCTTTTCTGAGAATTGAAACTCTGTCGGAAATTTCCATAACCTCGTTTAGCTTATGAGTAATTATTATAATTGCCTTTCCGTCCTCTTTCATCAAGCGCATAACATGGAAAAGCTTTTGTGTTTCCTGAGGGGTAAGAACGGCTGTCGGTTCGTCTAAGATAAGAATATCAGCTCCTCTGTAAAGAACCTTTACAATTTCAACGGTCTGTTTTTCGGAAACGCTCATTTCATATATTTTTTTATTTAGGTCAATTATAAAACCGTATTTGTCACAAATTTCCTGAATTTTGACAATTTCCTTTTTCAGGTCATATTTACCCTTTTTCTTTATTCCCAAAACAATATTTTCTGCGGCAGAAAAAACCGAAATCAACTTAAAATGCTGATGAATCATTCCGATTTTGTAATCAAAAGCATCTTTTGGTGAACGGATAGTAACTTCTTTTCCGTCGATGAAAATTTTGCCCGCATCGGGAAAGTAAATTCCCGATATCATATTCATAAGAGTGGTTTTTCCGCTTCCGTTTTCACCGAGAATTGAAAGAATCTCACCTTTATAAACAGTAAGGTCGATATTTTTATTGGCATATTTTTCTCCAAATTTTTTGGAAATGCCCTTAAGTTCAATTGCTGATACTTTTTTATCCATTAGCCTTCCCTCTTTGTTTCATCATTTAAGGCAAACCACAAAGGTTATGATCTGCTTTAAGTGATGAAAAATTATATTTAAGGAACCTCTTGTGTACAAACAGTTTTTCAAGATTTCCGTCAGTGTTCCTTAAATTCAAGAAGGTGGGACACCTTTTAAGCGCCCCACCTGAAATTAAATTGGATTATGCATTTTCAACTGCTGTTATGCCGTCGATTATGATACCAAAGTAAGGTGCGGAAATGATTGATGATTCATTGAAGAATGTAACACCGTTTTCGGTTGCAATACATTCCTGACCTTCAAGTCCGTATGCTTCTGTGTAAGTTTCGAGATGTTTGCCGTCAACTGTGAATTTTGAGCAGTCGAATACTTTAAGAGTACCTGCTTTAAATTCTTCAATAGCCTTGTCAATAGCTTCCTGTGTGCCTTCGGCAGCTACATCTTTGTTGAGTTCTGTAAGTTCAACAGAGCCTGTTGCAATTGTACCGCACCAGTCTGTGTCAACCTTTTCACCTGTTGCAGCAGCTTTGATTATCATTTCCATGTAAGGAGCCCAGTTGATTTTTGAAGAAATGATAGCTGTTGTAGGACCGAGATCTATTGTGTTTACGTTGTAAGCAACGTTAGGAACTTTTCTTTCTTCGCAAGCTCTCGGAGCGCCCGGAGAGTCGGCGTGCTGGCTGATAAGGATGCAGCCGTCGTCAATGAGAGCGATAGCCTGTGTTCTTTCAGCGGCTTCGTCAAACCATGAGTTTGTGTACTTAACTTCCATTGTTGCACTTTCGCAAACCGAACGAGCGCCAAGGAAGAATGAAGTATAACCTGAAATAACTTCAGCGTACGGGAATGCGCCAACGTAACCGATCTTAGCGTCTTCAGCTTTGATTTCGCCCTTTTCGATCATTTCGTTGATTTTCATACCTGCTGCGATACCGGCAAGATATCTGCCTTCATAAATTGAAGCAAATGCGTTGTGGAAGTTTTCGATACCTGATGTTGAAGCAGATGTGCCTGTTGCGTGATAGAAAGCAACTTCCGGGCATTCCTTTGCAGCTTCCATAATAAATTGTTCGTGACCGAAGGAGTCAGCGAAGATTACATTACAGCCTTCGTCGACAAGTTCAAGAGCTGTGTCTTTGCATTCTTCAGTTTCGGGAATACCTGATCTTACAAGGATCTGTTCGTCCTTAAGACCTAACTTTTCTTTAACTTCATCAACAGCGTTTTGGAAGTTTTTGTCGTAAGTTGAATCTGTCGGGTCGTGAAGGAAGATGTAACCGACTTTTACTGATGAGTAATCAATGTCTGTTGCTTCCTGAGATGTGTTTTCATCGGAAGTAGTTGTTTCTTCCGAGTTGCCGCCGCAAGCTGCGAGTGTGAAAACGAGCATTGCTGCAAGCAGGATTGCAAGAAATTTTTTCATGCTTGGTGTGACCTCCATAAAATAAAATATTAAATCAGCTGAAAATCAGCTAAATTCCTGATTTAAGATTCAGACTGTCAAAAACCCATTATTATATTCGGCGTCCGTCTATAAAAAAAGCAAAAGCGCCGTTAATCAGAACTTATCTGAATCTGACTTCGCCGCCTTCCATACTTTCAACGACGGCAAGAGATTCAACTCTTATGCCAAGTTCACGAACTCTCTGCGAGCCGGGCTGAAAGCCCTTTTCAATTGCGATTGCACAGCCGCAAACCTCTGCGCCCGCCTGCTTGCAAAGATCAATAAGCCCGAGAAGCGCATTGCCTTCTGCAAGAAAGTCGTCAACTATTAGAACCTTGTCGTCCTTTGAAAGAAAATCTTTTGAAACTATAACGTCATAGGTTGTCCCATGGGTGAAGGATTTAACCTGAGTTTTGTAAACCTCGTTGGCTATATTTTTAGTCTTTGTCTTTTTTGCAAAAAGAACAGGACAATCAAAATACTGCGCCGTTATGCAGGCTATTGCTATACCCGAAGCTTCTATGGTTAGAATTTTGTTAATATCGCATGAGGAAAAAAGTCTTTTGATTTCTTTGCCTATTTCGTTTAGCAGGGCAACATCCATCTGATGATTGAGAAATGCATCAACTTTTAAAATGTTACCCGGAAAAACCTTTCCGTCTTTTTCAATTCTTTCTTCAAGAAGCTGCACCGCACTCACCGCCGAATCCTCATTTGATAAAATTTTATCAAAAAATATCATATTTTGCAATAGCTTTTTCCTTAAAAATCTCTGTTTTGGTTACATATTTTTATATTATTATGCCAAAAAACCACCGGATTTCTCCGATGGCCGGCATTATTCAAGAACGTAAATTTCAATACTTCTTCTTCCGAACTGAACACATTCGCTATAGGAATGGAAGTACAAATCCGCAATTGCAGTACCTCTTCTTGCAAATCCGCCCGTATCGCTCGCAACACAGTAGCCGTAAACATATTTTCCGTCCGATGAAACTATATACATTTTTGTTCCGTAAGGAATTTGCCTTGGATTGACGGCTATTCTTCCGGGCATTGCCTTCTGTCCTGTTGCGGTAATTCCGCCGCCGTAATAAGCTGTGGCTTTGCCGGTGATAAGTTTTTTGTAATGAAGCGGCCTTCCGTTGTTGTCAAGCTCAATGGTATACGGAGGAGCTATTTCGGAAATAACCCTTGAAGATTTAACCGGATTGGTATAACGCTTCGTACCGACAAGCACAACCTCGTCAACCGGCTCTTTCAAAACCTTCGTCACTATGCAAGCTCTGTCCTGCATTTTACCGTCAACATATCTGCAAACGTAATAACCCCAGCGTTCGCCGTTTTTCCCTTCACGCTTAACCTTTGTCTGACCTATATAAAGCTCATCGCTTTTCTTTGTTATTGTTTTATATTCGATTTTATCGGTCATTGTCTTATCTTCATACTTGACGCGCTTAATGATTATTTTCATACCGTCCTTAAGCTGTTCGGACTGCTTATGGTTAATTATGTCGTCGGAAGAGAGCTTTATGTTTTTGCTTTTAAGAAGCTCCCCGACAGTTGAATCGGAAACCTTGTAAGTATGCTTTTTTCCGTCAGCTAAAACCGTTACTTTAACTGCCTTCGAGATAATGATAGCCATTTCACTTGTAATTTGGGCATTTTCTGAACAGTTTAACACATCGCTTTCGGCAAGCTCGATACCGGCAGCGTCAAGAACATCGGAAACCGTTCCCCCCATTTTGTAAACCACAGGGTCTGTGTCTTCGGATGCTACAAGAACTTCATATGCCTTTTTGACTGAAATTGTGTTGTCTTCCGATTCGATGTCAAAATTTTCAAGATCAATCGTGTCCGAGCTTCCAAGCTCAATTCCCGCTTTTTCCACGATAGCATACGGGTCAGAAGAAAAACTTGATACCGTAACGGTCCCGCCGTCATATTCAACACTTGTTGTGTATCGGTATGAAGCTGCAATTACGGAAGTTGCCGTTGTGGCAATAACAATAAGCGCTGCGAAAAGGGCTGCAAAAATGTTTCTTTTTTTGAAACTTTTTATTTTTGGTCGATGAATTATTACAAACATAAAAACTCCTTATCTTACACACCTTTTCAAAAAAATTTTTCTTTTCTGAATTTGAAAAAATAAGGTGATATTCGAGGGCATTTTCACTCTTTTGCACATTTCTTGACTTTCGCCGTAGCATTATAGTGATAAGGTGCATATTTGTCAAATTTATTGAGAGAGTAATTTTGTATATATTGCACAAGAGCGATTTTGCTTTATTTTATAAAATCGACACATTACCCTTCTTTTTCGTTTTTCTTGGGTTATAACAGCTATAAATTTTTGTTGAAAAGGTAAAAAAATCAGTTTTCACATTTCGTGTGTTTTTAATAGACATTTGTATATACTTTGTCTATTATTTTTTGTGCGCTCTTTTAAAGTCATCTGTAATTTTTAACGCTGTATTTTTACGAACATTTGTTCCGAAAAGTATTGACAATAACAAATTTTATGTCTAAAATTAAAAGTGAAAAGGTTAAGGAAGCGTTGACTAAATATCGGTTTTTCGGCGGTTTTTCAGCGGTTTTCTTAGTAAAAAAACGCGGTTTATGCGTGCTGTTTTAAGTTCGCATCAGCCTTATTTTTTTGCCTTTTTTTGCAGAAATTCTACCCGTTTCTGCAAATTTCAAATTGCTGCTTTTTTTGCTTACCGAAAAATAAAAGCAGGCAAATATTCTTTGAAAATGAATTTATTTCAAAAAAAGGGGGAATAAAAATGTCCGAACTTTCAAACTTGATCTTCAAAAACAAAAAGCATAAACTGTCCTCGCCGTTCGGTTCAAGAGCAGTTATCAACACCTCGGCCGGCAGTACCTCATCTTTCCACAACGGAGCAGATTACTCAACATATAACGAAAAACTAAAGCAGTATGCCGTAACCGACGGAAAGATTATTTCGTGCGGCATCGACACCGCCTATGGGTCGGCAAAATATGTCTGGGTCGAATATCCTAAGCTGAAAGTAAAAATGCTGCACTATCACCTTGATGAAATCTGCGTCAAAAAAGGGCAAACCGTAAACAGCGGCACCGTTATCGGTCTTACGGGAAAAACCGGCATGGCGACAGGTATACATCTTCACCTTGGCATCAAACGGCTTTCGGGCAGCAATTATATAGATCCGGAAAAATGGAGTAAAGAAGAATTCCCGGCGCTGCTTAAAAATATTGAAAAATCAAAAGAAAAGCCCGAAACAAAGCCTAAGTACAAAACGGGAAATTACAAGGTCAAAACTGCCGCCGTACTACATGTCCGCACAGGGGCAGGCACTAAATATCAGATAAAAAGCTTTTCTCAGCTGACATCGGACGCACAGAAAAAAATTAAGACGCTCAATAACGGAAAACCCGCAAACGGTTATGTCAAAGGCGTTACATTTACCGCCTCACAAATAAAAGAGGCAAACGGCTACACTTGGGGAAAAACGCCGTCGGGCTGGGTGGCTCTTGATTATTGCGAGGCTATATAATGAAAGAAACAATTGTTGTTGCCTTAATTGGCATGATAGGTTCCCTTCTCGGCTCACTCGGCGGAATCGTCGCTTCATCAAGGCTTACAAATTACAGGCTTGAACAGCTTGAAAAAAGAGTTGAAGCGCACAATAACCTCATAAGCCGCACATATGACCTTGAGGCAAAAGACAAAGTTTTTGAAGAAAAGCTTCATGCCGTATCAGGCAAAATAGAAGCTATTGAAAATCGTATTGTAAATTAAGGAATTTAATTAGAGCTTCCCTAATAATAAAAAAAGCCGACACACCGCCGGCAGTTATAAAAAATATATTAAGGATAAGGTGTACTCTTCACAAAATATGAAAATAGACATAACAGAAATTTTAAACATTATAATAGCACTTTTTTCCGCAATACTGACAGGCTTCATAATACCTGTCATAAGGGGAAAGCTTTCTCAGGAAAAACGTGAAAAGCTTTTGTTTTGGACAAAAATTGCCGTAAGTGCGGCGGAGCAGATCTTCGGCAGTAAAAAAGGTCTTGAAAAGAAAGAATATGTTGTCTCTTTCCTTCTTTCAAAAGGTATTGTTTTTGACGTTGATGAAGTTACAAATCTAATTGAAAGCACTGTATATGAATTGACAAAAGGCAGTCCGGAAACCTAAAGACCTTCGCCTATTGATCTTTTTATAAAAAGCCTATATAAAAATCCGGAGCAGGAATAGCCTTGTCTCCGGATTTTTTACTGATACGTATGCTGTTAATAATTGTTTATGTTATATGTAACACCGCTATTTTAACCGAAAATATTCGCGATATTACTGTTCGCCTTCTTCTTGCGGTTCTTCTTTTTCGGTCTCAAAGCCGAGAAATTCAAGAAGATTTCCAAGATGCTTGACGTTAACCATATCGAAACCTTTTTCAAGCATTTCATAAGCCTTCTTGCTTGCGGGGTCGTCACTGCTTTTTACGCTTGACTTTATGGCTTTGAGCATCATATTAATAAGCATTTTATGCATACCCTTGAGCTTCTTTACATCAAAAGCTCCGATATAAGCAAAGAAAGGCTCGGTTATGGCGTTCTTTTCTATGATCGAATCTTTGTCCATATCGCCCATCATGCCTACTGAGCATACAGCTTTAAGGTTAAACTTTTCTCTTGCCTCGGCAAGGCCCTGAATTGACGAAAGCATTACCCAGCCGAAAAAAATTACTTCTTCGTCTTTGGGAAGGTCTGCCTTAGAAAGCTCAACGCAGGGATATCCTGTTTTTTCGCTGAGAAGTTCAGCGTATCTTTTGGTTGAACCGGTATTTGTTGTATAAACTATTGTCATTTTTCTCTCCTTACAAAGCTTTTCAATATTCTTTAGGGCTATTTATCAAAAATAAATTTACAGGGAATCACACAGGGTTGCGCCTACTCGGCGGACATCGTCCGCAGGAATTACGCGGGATAGATTTATAAAGGCTTTTACTGTTACGCCGCGAAACAACTATGTTTAAATACTTTACATTCAAACGGTTGAGCGCAGCCGTACGGCAGTCAAAACCGATAAATTGCACAAATTAAGGAGTTAATGCGAAAACTCTTTGTTTCTAATTTGAAAGTATCTTAAAATCTAAGTCAATACTTTGTGTATTGCCGAGTATTTCGGCAATGTATTATGGAAAATTTGCAAGCAAAATATTATGCCTTAAGCGTGATTTAATCAGAGATTCCTTAATAATTTAATTTATGACAATCCCTTAATACATATGTATTATATCATCATTTAAAGCAAAAGTAAATACAAACCGATCAATGAAAAATTAATCGGAAATTTTGCTCAAAAACTCTTTAAGTCTTGCAGTCTTGGGGTTGCCGATAACTTCGGAAGCCTCGCCCTCTTCTGCAATTACGCCTTTATCCATAAATACAATATAATCCGAAACTTCCTTTGCAAAAGTCATTTCGTGGGTTACAATTACCATCGTCATTTTTTCTTTTGCAAGTTCACGTATAACTTTGAGAATTTCACCTGTCAGCTCGGGGTCAAGCGCCGAAGTAGGTTCGTCAAAAAATAAAATTTTCGGTTCAAGCGCCATTGCTCTTGCAATTGAAACTCTCTGCTTCTGACCGCCCGAAAGCATACAAGGATAGCTGTCAAGTTTGTCTTCAAGCCCCATTTTTTTAATTACGCTCTTTGCCTTTTCATCAATTTCCTCAAAAATTTGCTTTTTGTTTTTCTTGAAATCGGGACGCCTTTTAGCTCTGATTTTAAGCGCAAGCGTAACATTTTCAAGGACATTATACTGCGGAAAAAGGTTAAAATCCTGAAAAACAAGTCCAATCGAAAGCTGTTTTTCAAGCTGTTGTTTTTTTGAAAGCTTTTGCCGGCTTTCTCCGTCAAAAATTACATCGCCGTCAACAATAATTTTACCTTTATCTGCCGTTTCAAGAAAATTTATACAGCGAAGCAGTGTGGTTTTTCCGCTTCCCGATGAACCGATTATTGAAAGCACATGACCTTCTTCAAGATTAAAAGAGATACCTTCAAGCACTTTTGTTTTGCCAAAGCTCTTTTCAACATTGCTTACTTCAAGAATTGCCATTTGAAACTACCTCCTTAACAATTGTAATAATCCATTTTCTTTTCGATTTTGCCGAATACAACGGTAAGAAGTCCGTTAAACAAAAGATAGAAAATTCCCGTGTAAAGAAGCGGCCAGAGAAGTCCGTCGGACTTAATAAAGGCCTGTCCGTTCCATATTATCTCGTATATAGCAATTGTTCTTGCAAGCGAGGTATCCTTTACAAGAGTTATTATTTCATTGCTCATCGGAGGAATGATTCGTTTTATAACCTGAAAAAGAATGACCTTGAAAAATGTCTGCGATTTGCTAAGGCCGAGAACCTGTCCCGCCTCATATTGTCCTTTTGAAATTGATTCAATTCCGCCGCGGTATATCTCCGAAAAATAGCACGCATAATTGATTACAAAAGCAATGAGAACCGCAACAAACCTGTCAAATACATGCCACGAAGCGATCCACGTGAAAAAGCTTCCTGCTGCGCCTTCCGATATCCAGCGCGCAGCCGTAGCTCCGATAAGACCGGGACCGTAATATATAACGATAAGCTGGAGCATAAGCGGAGTTCCTCTTATTACCCAGACAAGAAGTCTTGAAAAAGCCTTTATGGGTTTGAATTTGCTCATTGAACCAAAACTTATAATAAGTCCCAAGGGAAGAGCAAACAGCAAGGTCAACGCAAAAAGCTTAAGTGTTTGACCAAAGCCCTGAAGAAGACTCAGTGTAACTGTCCAGAACATAAAAATACTGCCTTTCAACGATTTAAAATTTTAGTACATCTTAATTTATATTAATCATCATTTAAAATCAGCGATCCCTTAAACCTTAAGTGTGATTTAATCAGAGCTTCCTTAATATTAGTGATAACAACAGAGACAGAAGGCGATCCTTCTGTCTCAACCGTTTAATTAAATCTTAAATTATGCAAGTGTAATTTCATATTTTTCAGCAAGCTTTGAAAGAGTGCCGTCCTGTTTATATTTATCCATAAGTTCATTAACTTTTTCGGTCACATCTGAACCCTTGCGGAAGGAAATACCATATTCTTCGGTTGAAAGCTCAATTGAGTAACCAAGGTCTTCATAGCTTGTGCCTTCACCTGTCATATTATTTGCCATGGTCAAGTCGATTACACAAGCGTCAACCGAACCGCTCTTTACTTCAAGAAGGGCATCTGCCTGGGTTTTAACGGCTGTGATGTTTTCGGCGCCGATATTTTTAACTTCTTTCTCACCTGCCGAACCTGCTTCAACAGCAAATGAAAGGTCTTTAATGCTTTCAGCGTCTTTGTAGCTGTCAAGCTTATCTTTTGCCATAACAACAACCTGAGCGTTTCTTGCATAAGCCTTTGTAACGCTTGAGTTTGCAAGCGCTTCGTCAGTTATCGTCATTCCGTTCCAAATGCAGTCGATTGACTTTGCTTCAAGTTCTGCAAATCTGTTGTCCCAGTCAATTTCAATAAATTCAGCTTCAACGCCAAGTTCTTTTGCAACTGCCTGCGCAAATTCTGTATCAAAACCTGTCCATTCGTCACTGTCTTTTTCTTTGTAGTTCATCGGCTTAAAATCTGTAATAGCAACAATGAGTTTGCCTTTGTCCTGAATGTAAGCAAGGTCTGAAGCGTCTGCCGTAGATTCAGCATTTGTTGTAGTTTCTGTGTTTCCGCCGCAAGCTACGAGTGCAAACATCATAAGAGCAGCGAGAACAAGTGCAATAATTTTTTTACTCATAAATTTATACTCCTTTTTTTGTGCTTGAGTAACCGCTGATATATTAGGGGTGTACGTATTGACAAGCAAAATTCCTATCGGTTTGTTCAAAAATCTAAGGTAATACTTTGTGTATCACCAAGGGTTTTTGGGCAAAATGACAGAATAGTCTGCCGTCAAGACGTGCGCATCCGTTTTATTCGGTGGCTGCTTGAACACTTTAATGTGTTAACATACTAACATAAACATAGTTTTTTGTCAATATTTTTCAGTAAATAATATAATTATTTATTAAACTAAAAAACGGGCTGCCGAAGCAACCCGCTCTTTATTTGAATGAAATTAATATGTGAAGTCATATGTTTCTATCATTTCACCCTTAAGGCCGAGTGTAAGACCGATAGGTCCAATCTTACCTGTACCGGAGCCTTCAAGAGGAAGATTAAACTTATAGCTTGTAAGTCTGCCTTCGCCGTCAACTGTAAGCTCAAGATTTGCAC
>CANQLQ010000022.1 GCA_947624755.1 uncultured Clostridia bacterium
TATTAATCCAACACATATTAACGCTATTAAAAATTTTTTCATAACCTAAAATCTCCTTTTATTCTTTTACAATTGTACCGATATTTTCGCCTTTAACGGCTTTGACAATGTTTTCGGGGTGGTCGAGATTAAAGACAAGAATGCCTATCTTATTGTCTCTGCAAAGAGAAGCGGCGGTACTGTCCATAACAGCAAGCCCTTTTTTAAGAACTTCCGTATGAGTGAGAGTATCATATTTTTTCGCATCGCCGAATTTGTTCGGGTCTTTATCGTAAACGCCGTCAACATTGGTTGCCTTGAAGATAATTTCAGCATTGATTTCAGCGGCGCGAAGGGCTGCCGCCGTGTCGGTCGAAAAGAACGGATTGCCCGTTCCGCAGCCGAAAATTACAACTCTGCCCTTTTCAAGGTGACGTACAGCCTTGTTTCTGATATACGGTTCTGCAACCTGCTGCATTGTGATTGCAGTTTGGACTCTTACGTCAACACCCATTTGTTCAAGTGAATCGGCAAGAGCGAGCGAATTCATTGTTGTTGCGAGCATTCCCATATGATCGGCTCTTGTGCGATCCATTTTACCGCTGCTGCGTCCGCGCCAGAAGTTTCCGCCGCCGACAACAAGACCGATTTGAACGCCGAGATCTGCACATTCTTTTACCGATTTACAGACATTGTCGACTGTATCAAAATCAATTCCTTTTCCGTCTTTTCCGGCAAGAACTTCTCCCGAAAGCTTGAGAAGGATCCTTTTGTAAACCGCCTGCATTTCCAATACCTCCGTTTATCTTCATATGCGTTTATTCCTTAAATTATATTTTACTAAATATAACGCCGGGTGTAAAGGCTTTTTTAAAATTTGATTAATTAAACTTATATATTATACTAAGGAAGCCCTGATTCTCAATTAAAGCAGACTGTTTGCGTCTGCTTTTTTGACATTAATATTACTTAATATTAAGTTCATCTGTACCGGCTTCGATTCCTTTTGAAGTGAATTTTTCAAAGGTAAGTCCGCTTACGTTTTCGCTGTCGACTGCATGACGGTAATATTCGCTTTTTGCGTTTATTGAAGCCCTGCAATTAACGAATGAAACACCGTCGGCGTTGCGAAGATAGAAGCAGGAATTTGAAGCTTTTTCAATACCAAAATCTATGCACGGACGAAGGTCATACATTCCGCAAGGCCATTTTGAAGTCTTTTCAAGTTCAACGCTGATTTTTTCAAACGAAACATTCTCTATAAGATTATTCTTAGTACCGTGAATAAGTACGCCGTTTTCTCCCTTGCAGGTAATATTGAAGAAACGCACATTTTTTACATGGCCGCATTTTGTGTTTTCATCACGGCGGAAGGCTGTAATTGTAATAGGTTCGGCCGTTCCCCACCAGTCCTCGCAAAATCGTCTTGTTTCAACGATGATATTTGAATAGGTGACGTTTTCAACATTTCCGCAATCACGAACCTGAATGGAAATACCCCTGTTGCTTCTTGAAATTATGCAGTTGTCAACAACAATATTTCTAAAATCGTCAATTCCTTCCGTGCCGATTTTTATTGCGGCAGAGGTTGAAATAAGTGTACAGCCGGTAATTACAATGTTTTCGCATTTGCCGTATTCGCTGTTGCCTTTTGAGTTTTTAAGGCAGATACAGTCGTCGGCACATTCAACGTGGCAATTTGCGATTCTGACGTTCGTGCAGTGGTCAGGGTCAATTCCGTCACTGTTTGCAACGTCAAGCGGGTTGAGAATACGAATTTGCGAAATGAGCACATCGTCACAGCCTGCCGGATGAAGAGTCCAGAAAGGTGCGCCGGTTATTGTAACTTCCTTTACTGTGATGTGATTGCTTTTTTCAATATAGATAACTGTCGGGCGCGGATAGAAGTTACCCGTTACATAATACGGGCTTTTTCTTTCAACAAAAGCGCAGCAGTTTCCGTCAATTGTTCCCTCACCGCTGATTGTTGCCCCATGCGCTTCATAGCCATAGATAAAAGCAAAGGAGGGTTTGCCTGTCACCGGGTTGCCCACAAGAGCCGTTTTCGGGTCATTGACAGTATTGCACGGACGGATATAATCTTCAATTTTTTCCGTAGCTTTGAGTACCGCGCCCTTTTCAATATGAAGGTCAACATTCTTTTTAAGCTGAACCGAACCGCTGTAGAATGTGCCGCCTTCAAGCAGCACAATACCTCCGCCGTTATTTGTACATTCATCAATTGCTTTTTGGATTGCTTTTGCGTCATCGGTTTTGCCGTCAGCGGCAGCGCCGAAATTTTTCACGTTATAGACCACTTATTTTACCATTCCAATTCCAATAAATTTAAGAATAAAAGAAAGAATTTTTTCAATGAAGTTCACAAAAAGAGTAAGCTTGCTTACCTGATTTTCTTCGCTTTCAGGAATATCAACACCGTCGGTAAGCGAAATAAATGCGCCGCTTCTTCTGTCAAGTTCAACAAACTGCGGGAACCTTGAGTCGGAATGAACGTCAACCGCGTCTTCGCTCGTTACGACCCATACCGCAAGAGCGGAAGCCTGAGTTGTAATATCATATTCAACGTGACCCATATATTTTATTACCCAAGTGGTTTCCGGAATAAAGCCTACCGAAGCGTCAATAGCGCCATCGGTCGAAATATGATTATGCTCTTTGCAGGCATTTTCTTTTGAGTAATCAATGTCGCTTACCGTTTTGCCCATCGGAGCGACGGCGCAGTTACCGGTCATAAGATAGGTGTCAATGAGAGTATCGGTTCTGTTTTGAGAGCTGTCTGTAAGAGGAATGCCCGCATAACCGTAGGCGCCGATAATTGAAACATTTACACCGTCAGCCTGAGCGGCCTTAATTATTTCTTCGTTCTTTGCCTGAACACTGTAGAGATAAGCTTCAACATTTTCAAGAAAAGCGTCTGAAAGCTCGGTTGTCGTTTTCATAAATGCCTTTGCATCTTCAAAGTATTCGGCCGGCATAAGACACCACATACCCTGGAAGTGGGCAAAGGTATCCATAAATACCTCGGAAAAAGCCGGATATTTTAGAACTTCGATAATCGAAGCAAGATAATCGTCAACCGATTTTCCTACTTTGCCTGCGTATTTTTCAAGCGCAGCCGCACTGATACCGATGAAGTTTGAAACAAAACCATAATTTCTTATAAATGTTTCAAGATAAGTAAGAGCGTCGGCAAGCTTTATATTGATGTCGCCGCTTAAAAGGCGTCCGACCATTTCAACGCCGTTAAAGGCAGTTGAGCCAAAAACAACATTTTTCAGATGCTGCGTTCCGTATTTGTGCATATAAGAAGTGGTAATCATTCCGCCAAAGCTCATGGCAAAAAGAGAAACCTTGTCACTGCCTGTTTCCGCCATTGCCTTTTGAACCATTACATCAAGCTCATCTGCAAGGTCAAGCGGATTCATACGAAAATCATAATAGAAAAAATATGTGTTTTCAAAGCCTATCTTGTTTGCGATTGCATGAACAACACCCGCTTCGTTTGTTGCGCCGTCAGCGAAAGTATCGGGATAGTTGCCCGAATTTTCAGGGAATGTTTTTGCGTGAACACCGTAAACAGAATCGCCGTTTTCGTCGCATTTGACATCCTCAAACAAATCATGAATAGGCTTAGTGCCGTATTTTCCGAATATACTCCAATCATTCTTTGCAAGTGAAGCTGCAAGCGGAGTAATCATTTTGAAAACGTCATTTATTATTTTTTCGTCCGACATCGGATAAACCGATTCATCATTATCATTAAGAAGCGGATAAGCGCTCATACCGCTGACAACAATTACCGGAGTCGGCTTTCCGTTTGCGGCAAAAGCCGACGATGCGCTTAAAACGATAAGAACAAATACAAGAAGCAATGAAAGTGCTTTTTTAATACTTTTTTTCATAATCTTTTCCTCCGATTATAAGTTTAAAAGATCTTTGAATAAATCAACAATTCCGACAATGAAAGCAAAAAGACGAAGAAAGATATTTGAATGTCTGTCGAAAATATCAAGCTTTATCTTGCTTCCCGTAAGACTTGAGAATTTACCTGTTTTAAGGTTCAGTGAAACGAACTGCGGATATTCTTCAAGGCTGTGAACGGTAAGCTGTTCTTCCGCATTTATGAATGTCACAAGCAGTTTTTGGCAGTCTGTGCCATAGTCAAGCCCTATATGGCGGTTGTTTTTGATAAACCATGTCTGTTCGGGGAAAGCGCAGGTCGAAGCGTCAATAATTGCATCGGTCGAAACGTGGTTATGGCTCTTGTCGGCACATACCGTACCGAGCGCTTCATAGTTTTTGCCGAAGTTCTCGCCGTAGTTTGCACATGTAGCGCCGAAAGATTCATTTTGCGTTTCAACAAGGTTGTCGCATTGAAGCCAGGCTTTTCCTGTAAGCGGTGTGCTCATATAACCGTAAGCGGCAATAATATAAACTTGAACGCCGTTTGCAATAGCTTCGCTCATAAGATCTTCGCTTTTAACTTGAACATTATAATGATATTCGTCAATTTCGTCAATAAATTTTTTGTTTGCATCTTTGCCGAACATAATCTCTTTGTCAGCTTCAAAATAGCTGTCGGGGCAGAAAGCCCAAAGACCTGTCATATTTGCAAAAGATTTTATAAGAATTTCGTTATATGCCCTGTCGCCAAGCGCATCAACAAAATTTTTCAAAAAGGTGTCGATGTACTTTTCTGCGCCCGGGATATGTTCAACTCCGGTATAAAGAGCGCCTATAAGCGCCTGAACCGCTATGTCGCCCTTTTCCATATTAAAGAGCTTTTCAAAAACCATATCCGTTGAGACTTCAATGTTCTTTGAGAAAAGCTCGCCAACCATTTCAAGACCCTTTGAAGCGACTTCACAATAAATGATTCTGTCTATTGCATCGCTTCCGTATTTATAGAGATATGAATTAACAACCGTACCGCCCATACTTGCCGGAACAAGAGTTACCTTTGATGCACCGGTTTCTTCTTTGACTGCTTTTATGTAATCGGCAAGTTCATCTGCATGAAGAAGCGGACTCAAACGCCAGTCATAGCAGAAGAAAAATACATTCTCGGCTCCGATTTCCTCCGCAATGCCTCTTATCATTCCGATCTCGTCATCGGTTTTATCGGTATCAATGAAGGTTTCGGGATAACTGCCTACATTCCCGTCAAAAAAGTTTGTACCAACGCTGTAAAGGCTGTTGCCCTCTTCATCGCAGGAAATTGCGTCAAACAAATCGGCATAAATGCTTTCAAATGTGCCGTCGGCAAATAAGTTCCAGTCGCCCTCTTTAAGAGCCTTGGCAAGCGGAATTATCGCCTTTCCGACAACTTTGACAATACCGTCGCTTGTCGGCGGAAATACCTGAGCGTCCTCGTCGATTTCACCGTTTTCGTCAAGGAGACTTAGCGGAAATGAACCGAGTCCGCTGACAACTATCACCGGTGTGACGTCCCCGGCTGCAAACGCGGCGCTGCACACCGAAAACATCATAATTACCGCAATCATAATGCATATGATTTTTTTGATAATGTTTTTCATATTTTTCTCTCCATATACAAATTTTTATGTAAATTATACCTTTTCCAATTTGGCATAGTTTGCCATAAGTTTTTTTGTCCCCGCTTTTTCAAAAGCAATTTCAAGCATACTGTCGCCCCCCATAGGTTTGACCGAAAGCACAACGCCTAAACCGAACACCTTGCTTTTAACGCTGTCTCCGACATTATAAGTAACACCGCTCGGCTTTGGCGCTCCGGTTGAAAGGACTTGTTTTTTTGCCGGAGCTTTACTTCTTCTTTCTAAAAACGGTACTCTTTCATCGTCGTCAAAGCGTCCTGCGCCGCCAAAGCCGCCAAAGGTTCCGTATGAAGCAAGAGCCGACGTTCTTTCGGTCAAATCCCTCGGAATCTCCGAAAGGAATCTTGACGGAAGATTCCTTTGAGTCGAGCCGAAAAGCATTCTTGAGTTTGCATTTGACAAAAACAGCTTTTTCTTTGCCCTCGTTATTCCGACATAGCAAAGTCTGCGTTCTTCTTCAACTTCCTGTGCGTTGTACAAGCTCTGCATTCCCGGAAAAATTCCCTCTTCCATTCCCGGAATGAAAACAACGGGGAACTCAAGCCCCTTAGCCGAATGGAGCGTCATCATAACAACGGCGTCTGTCTGGGCATTATAGTTGTCGATATCGGTCATAAGAGCAATTTCTTCAAGGAAACCCGAAAGTGTTGCTTCTTCGTTTTCCGCTTCATAGGTTATAAGGTTAGTAATAAGCTCACTGATATTTTCAATTCTTTCAGTGCCCTTTTCCTTGTCCGCTTCAAGATATTCTATGTATCCCGTCTTTTCAAGGATTTCCTTAAAAAGCTCGTCAAGATGCATTTCATCGACCTTTTCGTTAAGAGACGTTATCATATTACAAAAAGCCATAAGCTTTTGCGCGCTTCGTTTGAGAATTTCATATTCATCGGCATGGCTCATAACCTCAAAAACCGAAATACCGAGTCCCGAAGCTATTTCAAACGCGTGGTTTACCGTTGTGTCACCTATTGCGCGTCTCGGTACATTGATTATTCTTGCAAGACGCATATTGTCGCTTGGATTGTTGACAACGGTAAGGTAAGCTATTGCATCACGGATTTCGGCTCTTTCATAAAATCGAAAGCCGCCGATAATACGGTAAGGTATACCTGCCCTTACCATTGAGCGTTCTATTGAGTTTGACTGGGCATTCATACGGTAAAGCACGGCATGGTCACCGAATTTAAAATTGCCCGAGCCGACGTTTTCCGAAATTTTTTCGGTAATATAGTTTGATTCACCCTGTTCGTCCGAGGCCGTATAGACAGAAATTTTTTCGCCCCGACCGTTTGAAGTCCAAAGATTTTTACCTTTTCGTTTTGAGTTGTAAGAAATAACCGCATTCGCCGCATCAAGAATACTTTGGGTCGAGCGATAGTTTTGTTCAAGACGGATAAGCTTTGCATTTTTGAACTGAAATTCAAAGCTCATAATGTTTTCAATTGTTGCCCCGCGGAAGCGGTAAATGCTTTGGTCATCGTCACCGACAACGCATATATTTTTGCAGCCGTCCGCAAGAAGCTGAGTCAGCCGAAATTGTGCATGGTTTGTGTCCTGATATTCGTCAACCATTATGTAGCGAAAACGTCTTTGATAATATTCACGAACATCATCACATTGCTCAAGAAGATTTACGGTATTGACTATCATATCGTCAAAGTCCATTGCATCGGCCTTTTTCAGTTCTTCCTGGTACATTTTGAAAACTTTACCTATTGTTGTCATTCTTGCGTCTTTTTCACCCTGACGAATATATTCCTCGGGAGTGATAAGGCAGTCCTTTGAACGACTGATTTCGTTTAAAATAGTCTTATGAGATAAAATTGACTCTCTTATATCAAGCTGTCTTTGACATTCTTTAATAAGACGTTTTTGGTCGTCCGTATCATAAATTGTAAAATTAGAAGAATAGCCTAATCTTTCGGCATTTCTGCGAAGTATTTTTGAACAGCACGAATGGAAGGTGCTTGCCCAAATTTCGTCCGCTTCACTTCCGAGAAGATCGCAAAGGCGGTCTTTGAGTTCATTTGCAGCTTTATTGGTGAAAGTAATAGCAAGAATCTGCCACGGCTTTGCAGGATTATCACAAAGAAGATCTTCAATATCGAAAAGAACATCATCGTTTCCGTCAAGATATTCTTTCATAAGCTCGATATCGTTTTCACTCGGCTCAAAAGCCACATTTTTTGAATTATATGCGTTACCGAAACGAACAATGTTTGCAATACGGTTTACTATTACAGTAGTTTTTCCGCTTCCTGCGCCTGCAAGAATCAGAAGAGGACCGTCAATGAAAAAAATCGCCTTTTTTTGCATATCGTTCATTCGGGCGAACTCTTTTTCAATTATTTTTTTACGAAGCTCGAAAAATTTCTCAGATATCATTAAACATCTCCTTGTGCCCATAGTAACGGCACTGTACCATATTAAGGAATCGCTGATTAATTCGTGGTATCCTAATTGGTGGGCATCGCCCACGGGAGTTACGCGGCAGGCATGGCGTGCGGCAGTTACGCGGCAGGCAGCGCCTGCACGAGTTACGCGGGATAGAATTATATAAAATTATAATTTTACTCCGCGAAAAAAACTTGTCACTAACTTTGAAAGTATCCTTTTATGCTCCAAAAATCTAAGTCAATACTTTGTGTATTAACAAGTATTTTGGCAAAGTATTATGGAAAATTTGTAAGCAAGGTGAGTATTAAGTCTTATGCGTGATTTAATCAGAAGTTCCTTAAAATATCCTACCGTTTATTGTACAGTAAAAACCGTAAAAATTCAACTGCTGTCTATGTAGAAAATAAACTTAATTTGTTGTGAAATATGTTAAGCGGTGCTAAATAAGAGGAACTGCCCTTACCGAGACAGTTCCTTAGGAAAGCACATTTTTCTCCACAAACCTGTTATAAATCATCATAACAAAAACAAACACAGTATAACCGATTATTGCTCCTCCGGCAACGTCTGTCAGATAGTGTGCGCCTGCAATCATTCTTGAAAGACCCATAAAAAAGACATAGACGCACGAAAATATCATTATGTACGGCACGGCCTTTTTAAGCTTTTTAAAAGCGGACGCAAAAAGGACAGCCATAAATATATTACTGCTGTAAGTCGTATGTCCCGATGGGAAAGAATCGGCGTGACTGTAAACATCGAAGTCTTTTGCGATTTTATACCATGGGGTAAATGCGGAAAAATCCGCGCCGTTTACCATTGAAGAATCAAGACGGCTTTTAAGCTTGTCAACCTTTGCAAGGCTCAGGCCTTTTTCGTCAACAAAGCCGTTTGAATAAGCAACCATTTCACGAAACCTGACCCTGTGGGTTATTGTTTTGCACTCTTCACAAATTTTGAAAATAATGCCCATGAGAGCTCCCGCAAGAGCAAGATATTCAAGTTTTTGAAGAGTCTTTTTGTCAAGCCTTGAAAAAAGCGCAAGCCCTACGGCGGCAACAACTGCGCTTATTAAATAATAGACAGCTTCAGAAGCGTCAAAGAAATCATTTAACACATTCGCCACAAGCTTTCTCCAGCCAATGACGCAAAGAGCCAAAAATGCAATTCCTATACCAAAGCGGAAAACAGCATTAAAAGCCTTGTATGCTTTTGAGTCGCTGTTAAAATTCACCTTCACAAACGGCAAAAGCCTTGAAATTATATCAAACGTCTCCTGAAGGCTGTGTCTTGTAAGAAAAAGGACAGTAAACAGCGGCCCCCACATTCCCCAGTAAACGACCTGACCAAAAGCTTCAAGATAAATTGCGAAGCCGCTTTGAGGATCAAACAGGATTTTGTCGATTTCAAGATCATAAACCGTACCGACTGCCATAAGGGAAAAAGTCACGGCATAGAAAATTACCGAAAAAATTATAAATCTTTTGTTTTGCGTTTTACTCATTTTCATATCACCTTAAGAAAACGACTCAATTGTCTTATTAAGGAAGCACTGATTAAATCGTTTCTATTTTTATCAGGCTTGTATTTCCCGAAACACCGTTTGTATTTCCTCCGGTAATAACGATATTATCGCCTTTTTCAAGTTCTGTATGTTCCTTTGCAAGCTTTGTTGCATAATAGAAAAGGACATCGGTTGACGGATAAACTTCACACATTACAGGCGTTACGCCCCAGCTCATTGCAAGCTGACGCCAGGTTTTTTCGTTGACCGTAAGCCCGATTATATCGACCGGTGAGCGGAAACGTGAAACCATACGCACGGTTTTTCCCGAAAGAGAGCAGACAACCATAGCTTTAGCAGAAATATCAATACTCATTCCGCACGTTGCGTGAGAAATTGCGTCAACGGTATTTTTTATCTTGAACTGCGAGGTTCTGAAAATCTCGGTATAGTCTATATCCTTTTCGGTCTGTTCGGCAATTTTCGACATTGTGGCAACCGTCAAAACAGGATATTTGCCTACGGCCGTTTCGCCCGAAAGCATAATTGCGCTCGTGCCGTCATAAACCGCATTTGCAACGTCTGAAATTTCGGCTCTTGTCGGTCTGGGATTATGAATCATACTTTCAAGCATTTCTGTTGCGGTGATAACCCTTTTTCCGAGAAGTCTGCATTTTGTAATCAGCTGCTTCTGGATTCCGGGTAATTCTTCAAACGGAATTTCAACGCCCATATCTCCGCGGCCTATCATTATGCCGTCACACTGAGAACATATTTCTTCAATATTGTCAACGCCTGCTCTGTTTTCAATTTTTGCAATAATGCTTACGCTGTCAAGGTCAGCTCCGCTTGCACGCAAAAAATCTTTCACATCAACAAGGTCCTGTTTTTGTGATACAAACGAACAGGCAATAAAGTCAACGTCATTTTCAATTCCGAAAAGAAGATCTTCTTTGTCCTGCGAGCTTAGATAAACTTGGTTGAGTATTTTATTTGGGAAGCTCATGCTTTTACGGTTGGACATTTCGCCGCCCGCAATAACCTTTGTTACGACATCACCTTCTGAAATTTCGGTAACTTCAAAAATAAGCAAGCCGTTATTGACAAGGATTTTGTCGCCCGGCTTCATATCCTTTGCAAGTCCCTCATAACTGACGCTGACACGATCCTCATTTCCGACAACATCTTTAGTTGTAAAGGTAAAAGTCTGTCCTTCCTTTATCGTTACCTTATCATTTTCAAAGGTTTTGATTCTGTATTCGGGTCCCTTCGTATCGAGCAAAATTGCAATCGGCAAATTAAGCTCTTTGCGAACCTTTTTTATAAGTTTAATTTTCTCAATATAATCTTCGTGGCTGCCGTGGGAAAAATTAAGTCTTGCAACATTCATTCCTGCAAGACACATCTGACGAAGTGTTTCCTCATCACTGCAAGCCGGTCCTATTGTACAAACAATCTTAGTCTTACGCATTGGTCGTATCACGACAAGAGTGCCGGGAAAGTCTATATACCGACCTTCTCTTTGCACCCGTGTTAGTCCTTTCTTCTTAATTTTAATTTGGTCGTATCACGACACGAACGCCGGGAAAGTCTGTATGCTGACTCCCTCTTTGCACCCGTGTTATTCCTTTCTTCTTAATTTTAATTTGGTCGTATCACGACATGAGTGCCGGGAAAGTCTGTGTGCAAACTTTCTCTTTGCACCCGTGTTAGCCATTTCTTCTTAAATTTGGTCGTATCACGACACGACTGCCGGGAAAGTCTGTATGCTGACTTTCTCTTTGCACCCGTGTTAGCCATTTCTTTTTTTATCAAATTCTTCCTGCATTATTATACATACATAAGAGCGATTTTACCATAGTAAAATAAAAATTTTTTCAAAAAAAGTGCAGCATCTTTTGAAGCCGCACTTTTTTACTTTATATCTTTTCTGTCAATCTTATCAAATCAATGCATCCTATCGGGCAAACCTCGTGACACTTGCCGCAGCCTATGCATTTTTCATGATCCACCTTTGCGCAGAAGTTTTCAACCGTAACCGCTCCGGCTTCACAGACCTTTGTACACTTCATGCAGCCTATACAGCCTGCCTTGCATTGTTTTCTTGTCTGTGCGCCCTTGTCGTGGTTTTTGCAAAGAACGGCCGCCTTCGTCGTGTCAAGCGGGAAAAGTTCAATTAGATGTCTCGGGCAAGTATTGATACACATTTTACAAGCTTTGCAATTTGACGGATTGATTCTTGCAACGCCGTCACAAATGAAAATTGCATCATACTGACAAACACTAACGCAGTCTCCGAACCCGATGCAGCCGTGAACACAGTTCTTAGGTCCGCCGAAAAGCTGAGATGCCATTTTGCATGACCTTACACCGCTGTATTCAAGCTTTTCTTCAACATTTGAGAAGTTGCCCTGACACATAACGGCGGCAACCATAGGCGTAACCGAACCTGCTTCAACTCCCATGATTTTGGCAATAGCCGTTGCAGCGTCCTGACCGCCGGGAGTACATCTTGTACATTCAGACGTTTCACCTTTTGAAAGAGCGCTTGCATAACCGTCACAGCCGCTGAAGCCGCAGGCGCCGCAGTTCGCTCCGGGAAGGCACTCGCGAATCGCCGCCGCCTTTTCATCAACAGGAACAGCAAAAACAATTGAAGCGACCGCAAGACCAAGTCCAAGAACAAGACCGATTGCCGAAACAATTACAACAGGAATTAAAATACCATTCATATTCATACCCCCTTAACCGAAAATATTTTCAACCATTCCGGTAAATCCGAGGAAGGAAACCGAAGTAAGTGAAGCGGCAACAAGCGTTATCGGAAGACCCTGCATAAATTTCGGTATATCGTTAGCCTCCATTCTTTCGCGGACGCCCGAGAACATTACCATGGCAAGCATAAATCCAAGACCTGCGCCGACGGAGTTGAACATTGACTGAGCAAAATTATATCCGTTGTCAATGTTAAGAAGAACAACACCGAGAACTGCGCAGTTGGTTGTTATAAGCGGAAGATAAATTCCAAGCGCACTGTAAAGGGCAGGAATATATTTTTTAAGAATAATTTCAACAAGCTGAACAAGAGCAGCAATGACGAGAATAAAGACTATAGTTTGAAGATATTCAAGGTTTTTGCTGACTAAAAGCGTGTTTATAGGGTAAGTTACTGCCGTCGCAATCGCCATAACAAAAATTACTGCGGCGCTCATGCCAACTGCTGTGTTAGTCTTTTTTGAAACGCCGAGGAACGGACAGATACCGAGGAATTTTGCAAGAATGTAGTTATTCGTAAGAATCGCGGTAAGTACGATTGAAATAAGACCTTTTGTCATTTCCATTATACGCTAACCTCCTGCTTTTCTTTTTCCTGTGAATCTTCACAGCTGTGAAGAGTACAGCTTGCTGCCATCGGACAAACCTTGCACCCTTTGAGTTCCGCTTTGGGCTTACCCTTCTTTTCGGCGAGCTTATTCACCGTTGCCATAAGAATACCGAACACGAAGAAACCTCCCGGAGGAAGAATGAAAATAAGCATCGGATTAGCCGAAAGGAAAGGTATGCTAAGTCCGAGGAATGAGCCGGCGCCGAGAATTTCACGCACAGCGCCCATAAGGAAAAGTGCAGCCGTAAAACCGACGCCCATTCCAAGACCGTCAACCGCCGAGGCAAGAACTGCGTTTTTGCTTGCAAAAGCTTCCGCTCTGCCAAGAATTATGCAGTTAACAACAATAAGCGGAAGATAAACGCCAAGCATTTCATCGAGTGCGGGAGCAAACGCTTTGACTACCATTTGAACAAGGGTTACGAAAGAGGCAATAACAACAATATATGCCGGTATACGAACCCTTGACGGAATAACCTTTCTCAAAGCGGAAATTACAACATTTGAGCATATAAGAACCACCGAAGCGGCAAGACCCATGCCAACGGCGCTTTTTACCGAAGTTGTCGTTGCAAGCGTCGGACAGGTTCCGAGAACGAGCCTTAGAACAGGATTTTCAACAATAATGCCTTTTGAAAATTCTTTTGCGAGTGATTTTTTCTCAGCCATTACTCTTCTCCTTCCTTCACTACAATTGATGTTGCTTTGTCAGCGCCGCCGATAATTGATTCGCTTTCGCCGTTAACAAGAGCCATAACAGCCGCATTTGAAGCCGAAACAGCTTTTACGACCGCTCTCGAAGTAATTGTTGCGGCGGTAATTGCCTGAATATCGCCGCCGTCTTTTGCAACTCGAAGCTCACCGGTTTTGCCGTTAAAGAAATCCTTTGTAAAATGTGTTTTTGCGTTTTGACCGAGTCCCGGGGTTTCGTTGCTGCAATCGAGAATCGCGAACCCGACCACCGAGC
>CANQLQ010000023.1 GCA_947624755.1 uncultured Clostridia bacterium
ATTTATTATGCGTTTACTATTATACCGCGAAACGACTTGCGTTGCTAACTATAAATTTTTGTAAGCAGGACTTATACGGGGAATAAGCCCGCGTAGGGGCGACCCCGTGTGGTCGCCCTGTAAATTTGAACTCGTTTTGGGGGCGACCACATGGGGTCGCCCCTACGCGATTTAATCATAGCTTCCCTATAATTTCGTCAATCATTATGTCGAGCATAATTAACATTCTCGGCAAATGGAACGGACCTTTGAATGTACTGCCCTTGCAGGCAGGCTCTGTCGGTTTTCCGTCACGTCTGAGGTAACCGAACCAATCGCCGAACTTGGGGTCGGAAAAGAACTTTTTGCAATAATCGAGCGTCATTTTAAAATTGTCGAGATAGTATTCGTCTTTTGTGTCACGGTATGCCATAAGCGAAGCAATTAAAATTTCGTTGTGCGGCCACCAAAGCTTCATATCATGTTCATAAGCTTCGGGCGGATTTCCGAGACAATCCCGAAAATAAAGAAGTCCGCCGTATTCCTTATCCCAGCCGCCCTCAAACGCAAAGCGGTAAACCTCTTCCGCCTTTTTGTGAAGCTTTTCATCACCCGTGCGGTTGGCTTCTTCCATAACGAACCAACTGCACTCAATGTCGTGACCGGGGTTTACAACCCTGCCGGCGGAGACGCCGCTCATAAATTCGCCGTTCATTCCGACTGTTTCAAGGGTGCATTTTAGCTCCGGCTTGTGATGATATTTAAAAATTTCTTCTACACACTTTGCGCTGTATTTGTTATAAAGAGCTTCGTTTTCTTTGTCAACTCTTCTCATAACGGCCGTTGTGTTAAGGAAGATCATAGGATCGGCGAGCGCTCTGCCTTTTCTCGTTTCGGGAATCGTTTTTGCGCCGAGACCGGTCGGGTCTTTCATACCGTGGTTGAGGTCATAGATAAGCCGATAAGCATTTCTTGCTCTTTCGAGACATTCCCTGTCACCCGTGACGCCGTAGTATTCGGCATTTGCAATGCAGTAGAAAGCCTCGGAAAAGCAGTATCTTCTTTGGCGAAGCGGTTTTCCCTCGGCGGTTACTGTGAAATACATTCTTCTGCCTGCGTCTTTGTTATTGCAGTATTTTTCCATAAAGTCAAGGCAGGATTTTGAAGCTTCAAGCCATTGTTTTTTTGCGCCGTAAACGTGGCAAAGATAGGCGAATATCCAGCCGCAGCGGCCTTGCATCCATACGCTTTTGTCGGTTGAATAGATTTTGCCCGTTCTGTCAAGGCAGGTATAAACGCCGCCGTTTACTTTGTCCATAGCGTTTTTCAGCCAGAAATTTATTGAGCGGTCAAGCTCTTCTTTTACCCATTTTTGTGTTTCAATCAAATATTTTGTATCCATAAAAAACTCCTTGCCTATTTTACAAATTTTTCAATTGCTTCATCGATCATAACTTTGACTTTATGAGCAAGCTCAATGCCTTCTTCGGTTATGTCGGCAAGCGGGGCTCTCACGCCGCCAATGTTGATACCCTGTTCGCGAAGGATCTGTTTTGCGGCGGCATACATATTGCATTTACAGTCGCACATTGCGTAAATGATTTTGTCAATTGCGTGCTGAATTTTACAAGCCTCGACCATATTCCCCTTTTTGAGAACCTCATCGGCTTTGAGAAAAAGCTCGGGCATAACGCCGTACGTTCCGCCTATTCCTGCGCCCGCACCGATAAGGCGGCCTGACACGAACTGTTCATCGGGTCCGTTGAAGATAATACAGTCGTCTCCGCCTTCCATTTTGAACATCTGTATATCCTGAACGGGCATTGAAGAATTTTTGACGCCGATAACATTTGGATTTTTTCTCATTTCTCTAAAAAGCGGTATAGTCAGCGAAACACCGGCAAGTTGGGGAATGTTATAGATAATAAAATCCGTGTTCGGCGCGGCGGATGAAATATCGTTCCAGTATTTAGCTATTGAAGAATCGGGAAGATGAAAATAGATTGGAGGAATTGAAGCGATTGCGTCAACGCCGAGACTTTCGGCATGGGCGGCAAGCTCCATGGAATCTCTTGTATTGTTACAGCCGACGTGGGCTATTATTGTCATTTTTCCGCCGACAGCAGACATAACGCTTTCAAGGATAAGTTTTCTTTCCTCTTTGCTTTGGTAAATACATTCGCCCGAAGAACCGCAGACATAAAGACCTTTTACGCCTTTTTCAAAAAGGTAATTTGCAAAAGCGGCCGTTCTTTCGGCAGAAACTTCGCCGTTATCGTCATAACAGGCATAAAAAGCCGGTATAATACCCTGATATTTTGACAAATCTTTCATTTTGTTTCTCCTTTTCGGGATTTTGTAAAAATTTTATCACTCAAAAGAGCTATTGTCAATTCGGTTTTCGGTTAAGAGATTCGGTTAAGAGATAAGGTTGAAAAGTATAGTTTTGATATGTTATAATGGCTTCGCAATGTGTTGGCAAATCGAGGATTTTGAACATTTGTCGGAGCATTTTGAAATTTTTTTGCGGCAATATTTTTTAAAGTAGGTGTCTTATGAAATTAGGAATAATTACAGATATACATAACAATTTAACAGCGCTTAAAGTTGTTGTGGAAAAATTACGGCAATTGCAATGCAATAAGATTATTTGCTGCGGAGATATAATCGGAATCGGACCGTATCCCGAAGAAACTGTACAATATATTATGAAAATTCCTGATTTAATTGCCGTACGGGGAAATCACGAAAAATACTTGCTTGATAAAATGCCGACTGATTATCCCAATGAAGAACATATGAGTTATGAGGAAATGGAACACCACAAATGGGAACACAGCTTGTTATCGGGAAAATCAGTTGAATTTCTCAAAAAGTTGCCGTATCAAGTGAATGTAGAATGTGAAGGTCACATTTTGTCTGTTATGCATTATTGTATGGACGGTGACGGTCATTTTGTCGGCAGCAAATTGAATCCGAATAAAAGTGATTTGAAAAAGATGTTTGCAGATGTTAAAGGTGATATTGTTTTGTATGGTCATAACCATACAAGAAACATTTGCAAAGGCGATAAATTTTATATAAATGCCGGTTCGCTCGGTTGTCCTGCACAGGATAAAAATATTGCGCGGGCATGTATTGTGAGAATAGAAAACGGCAATGTTGAAGCAGAACCGATTGACTTGGAATATGATGTGAATGAAGTAATCGGGGCGATTGATGAGCTGGGATATCCCGATGCTTATAATATAAAAAAGTACTTCTATGGAATTTAACATTAAATATTGCGGCGGGGCAGAAAGGCTTAAAAGAAAGCAGTGATTCCCTAAAAATATATTCTGAAAAGAGTGAGAGTGTTGAATACAAAAAAACAAGTTGAAAATTTTGTGCCGTTTAATAAGCAGGAAGAAAGGGATAAAGAAATTATTCTTTCATGCCTTGAAAGTTATGATAATATTTTTACAAGGGAAAACGAACTTGCCCATATAACCGTTTCGGCTTGGGTGACAAATAAAAACCGGGATAAGATACTTATGGCATACCATAATATTTATGACTCTTGGGCATGGCTCGGCGGTCACTCGGACGGTGAAAAGGATTTGCTTTCGGTTGCAATAAAAGAAGCGAAAGAAGAAAGCGGAATTAAAAATGTCAAAGCTGTGAGTGAAGATATATTTTCTCTTGAAGTCCTGCCGGTAGAAGGACACACCAAAAAGGGCAGGTATGTTTCGTCACATCTGCACCTTAATGTTACATATCTTCTTGAAGCGGACGAATGTGAAACCCTTGAAATAAAAACGGACGAAAACAGCGATGTAGCGTGGCTGACGCTTAAAGAAGCGGTGGAAAAATCAAACGAAAAATGGTTCAGGGAAAACATTTATTCCAAGCTTATTGAAAAAATGAAAAGTATATAAGGAAGCCCGCATATCGTGGAATTTTTACGGTATGCGGGCTTAGTTTTTACGACAGTAAAATGCGGATAGCTTGCCTGCGTTTTTCGACACTTTTATAAGGTCACCCGAATTATAATAAAAAACATTCGCCAACTTTTAATTTTTTCTGTCTCTTATTAACATTTTGCACAAACTAAAAACGAAAAAGTTATTAATCTTGTAACAAAAAACACAAAGACCCTTGTTTTTTTGTTTTTGTGGTGGTATTATTAAGCTAAGAATAGATAATAATGGAAAAAATATATTCAGCTTGATTATTGAGGCAATACCCAACAAAATTTTGCGGTTTTGCAGGGCGTTGTTTTAAGTGAAAAACACAAAAATAATTTTGATAGGAAGTGTGTTTATGGCGGAAAAAAAGCCTTTGGGTGACGATGTGGCTTTATATTTCTTTCATCAGGGAAGAAACAGTAAGGCCTATGAATATATGGGAGCTCATAAGGCGGACGGAAAAGATGCGGCGGTATTTCGTGTCTGGGCGCCTCACGCGGGAAGCGTAAGCGTAGTCGGCGACTTCAACGATTGGAACAGAACCGCTTCACCGATGCAAAAGCTTTCCGACGGCGAAACTTGGGAATGTTTTATCCCCGGCGTTAAGATTTATGATAAATATAAATATTTCATTGTTTCCGCCGACGGAAAAATTGAAATTGAAAAGGCAGACCCTTATGCTTTCCACAGCGAAACAAGACCGGGTACGGCTTCAAAGTTTTATGACCTTGACGGCTATGACTGGAAAGACGGCGCATGGATGAAAGAGAGAAAGCAAAAAGACCTCTACGGTTCACCTATGAATATCTATGAGGTTCATGCAGGGTCATGGAAATTGCACGATGACAAAAATCCATATACATATCGCGAGCTTGCAAAAGAGCTTGTACCTTATGTAAAAAATATGGGCTATACCCATATCGAGCTTATGCCGCTTTCGGAATTTCCGTTTGACGGTTCATGGGGCTATCAGGTAACCGGTTATTTTGCCGCAACTTCAAGGTTCGGCACACCGCACGATTTTATGTATTTTATTGATACCTGCCACAAAAACGGGATCGCTGTGATTCTTGACTGGGTGCCGGCTCATTTTCCGAAGGATGCCCACGGACTTGCAGATTTTGACGGTGAAGCGCTTTATGAATACAAGGACGACCGCAAGGGCGAACATAAACAATGGGGAACAAAGGTTTTTGACTTCGGAAGAACCGAGGTTCGTTCCTTCCTTATAAGTTCAGCGACAATGTGGTTTGACAAATATCACATTGACGGGCTTCGTGTCGATGCCGTAGCTTCAATTCTCTATCTCGATTACGGCAGAGAAGCCGGTGAATGGATACCGAACAAATACGGCGGAAACGAAAACCTTGAAGCGGTTGAATTTATACGCCTGCTCAACGGTTCAATTTATCGTGATTATCCCGATGTAATGATGATTGCCGAAGAAAGTACCGCCTGGCCGCTTGTCACAAAGCAGGAAGATATAGGCGGACTCGGTTTCAGCTTCAAATGGAATATGGGCTGGATGAACGATGCGCTCAAGTATTTTTCAATGGACGGCCTTTCGAGAAAGTACAACCACAATCTTTTGACTTTTTCCTTCTTCTATGCTTTTTCGGAAAACTTTATTCTTCCGGTTTCGCACGATGAGGTCGTTCACGGCAAATGCTCGCTTCTTAATAAGATGCCCGGCGAATATGACGACAAGTTCAGCGGCGTGCGCTCGTTTATGGGATATATGATGGCTCACCCCGGAAAGAAGCTTACCTTTATGGGAAGTGAATTTGGGCAATTCATTGAATGGAAATATGATCAGGGACTTGACTGGCTTCTTCTTGATTATGACAGACACAGACAGCTTCAGTCCTATGTTAAGGAACTAAACAAGCTTTACAAAAAATATCCCGCTTTTTGGGAAATTGATTTCGGCTGGGAAGGTTTCTCCTGGTGCGTAAGCGACGACAACGATAATTCGGTTATTGCGTTTAGACGTATAGACAAAAAAGGCGGCGAAATTGTCTGCGTGTGCAACCTTACGCCCGTAAGCCGCGAAAAGTATTCTTTCGGAGTTGAAAAAGAGGGCTATTATGAAGTTATCCTCAATTCCGACAGTGAAAAGTTTGGCGGCAAAGGCGGAGGAACAAAAACAAAAGTATCTTCAAAGAAAGTTCCGATGCACGGCTTTGAAAACAGTATAACGCTTTCACTTCCGGGATTTTCGGCAATGTATTTGAAATATAAAAAGAGGGAACCAAAAAAGAAAGAAACAATCAAAAAGTAAACAACCAAAAAATAAAATCAATATAAAAGGAGAATTATTATGGTAAAAAAAATAGAGTGCCTTGCAATGCTCCTTGCCGGCGGACAGGGCAGCAGACTTGGTATACTCACAAAGAACATTGCAAAACCTGCGGTACCTTACGGCGGAAAATATCGTATTATTGATTTCCCACTTTCAAACTGCATTAACTCAGGTATTGATACTGTCGGAGTTCTGACCCAGTATCAGCCGCTTGAGCTTAACGACTATATCGGCAACGGCGCCGCATGGGACCTTGACCGAAGCTACGGCGGCGTACACATTCTTTCACCTTATCAGCAGATAAAGGGAACAGAATGGTACAAAGGTACGGCAAACGCAATTTATCAGAACATCAATTTCATTGACAGGTACAACCCCGAATATGTTGCTGTTCTTTCAGGCGACCATATTTATAAAATGGACTATGCAAAAATGCTTGAGTATCATAAGGAAAAAAATGCGGCTTGCACTATAGCAATGCTTGAAGTGCCATGGGAAGAAGCCTCAAGATTCGGTCTGATGTTCGTAAATGATGACGGTTCAATTTCGGAATTTGAAGAAAAGCCGAAGAACCCGAAGAGCAACAAAGCTTCAATGGGCGTTTATATATTCACTTGGAAAACCCTTCGCAAATATCTCATTGACGATGAAGCAAATCCAAATTCAAGCAATGACTTCGGTCACGATGTTATCCCTGCGATGCACCGGGCAGGAGAAGGAATGTATGCTTTCCAATTTGACGGCTATTGGAAAGACGTCGGAACAATCGACAGCCTTTGGGAAGCTAACCTTGACCTTCTTAATCCAAAGGTTGACCTTGACCTTTCGGACAATAGCTGGAAGATTTATTCAAGAGCTTCGGCCGCGCCGCCTCACTTTATCAGCGAAAAAGCAAAGGTCGAAAATTCAATGATTTCGGAAGGCTGTGAAATTGATGGCAAGGTTGATTACAGCGTTCTTTTCTCAAATGTTACCGTTGAAGAGGGCGCAAAGGTTCGTTATTCAATCGTTATGCCCGGCACGGTAATTAAAAGCGGTGCAATTGTTGAATATGCAATTGTTGCCGAAAACGCATTAATTGAAAGCGGCGCTCATGTCGGTGAAAGCCCGGAAGAAATTGAAAACCTTGAAAACTGGGGCATTGCGGTTGTCGGTGAAAAAGTTAAAATCGGAAGCGGCGCAAGTGTTAAAGCAAAAGCAATGGTTGACGAAGACGTGAAAGGAGATGCATAATAATGAGAGCTTCAAACGTACTTGGTATTATTTATTCAAATGTTGCTGACGAAAATGTCAGCGAGCTTACAAGCGCCAGAACCATGGGTTCTGTTCCTTTTGCGGGAAGGTACAGACTTATTGACTTTATTCTTTCCGATATGGTCAACTGTGGAATTTCAAAAGTCGGAATCAGCACAAAGAGCAATTATCAGTCGCTTATGGATCACCTCGGCTCAGGCAAGCCATGGGATCTTTCAAGAAAACGCGAAGGTATAACTATTCTTCCTCCGTTCAATCTTTTAGGCAGCGGCGGAATGTATAAAAGCAGGATAGAAGCCCTTTCAAGCATGATGAACTATATTTCAAGAAGCAATAAAGACTACGTTCTTTTTGCTGACAGTAATGTTGTATGCAATCTTGATTACGGTAAGCTTATTGATGATTATATTTCAAGCGGCGCAGATATTTCAATTGCATATAAGCGCGGTCTTCGTCCGAAAATCAAAAACCTTATGAGCTTTGAGTTTGACGGCGACAGAATCACCAAGATTGAAACAGCGGGAATTAAAGACGAAGCTGTTGATTATTCGCTTAATATTATTATCATCAAACGTGTTCTTCTTGAACGTCTTATTGACGGTGCAATGTCAATGGGCTACACAAGCTTTGAAAGAGATATTATTGCAAAGAACCTTTCTTCTCTTTATGTCAAAGGCCACAAGGTTGAAGAGTATGCAAAAACAATCGACAGCATACAGGCTTATTATGACATCAGCATGGGACTTGTCGGCGGCGAATATAAAGAGTTATTCAACCGCGAAAGACCGATTTATACTAAAGTACGCGATGATGTTCCCGCAATTTACGGTATTTGTGCAAAGGCAAGCAATTCGCTTATTGCTGACGGCTGCATAATAAAGGGAACGGTTGAAAACAGTATTATTTTCCGCGGAGTATATATTGCCGAGGGAGCAGTTGTCAAAAACTCGATAATAATGCAGGATTCATATATAAGCCAGGGTTCAATAATCAACTGTGCAATTCTCGACAAGGGCGTTGTTGTTAAGCCGAACAGAGAACTTTCGGGTGCAGTTACCTATCCGCTTTATATCGGCAAGGAAATTACAGTGTAAAAAGCTGATAACAAAATCTATCCAGCAAGGAAAGGATGACATATTTTGAAAGTACTATATGTTGCAAGTGAAGCACAGCCGTTTATGGCAAGCGGCGGACTCGGCGATGTTGCCGGCTCGCTTCCTCAGGCGCTGAGAAAAAGGCTTATCGGCTGCCGGGTCGTTATGCCGCTTTATGACACGATAAGACAGGAACTTAAAGATACAATGACATTCATCACAAGTATTTCTGTTCCCGTTGCATGGAGAAGGCAGTATTGCGGAATTTTTCAGGCAAAATATAAGGGCGTAATTTATTACCTTATAGATAACCAGTATTATTTTAAGCGTGACACGATCTACGGTCACTTTGATGACGCAGAAAGATTTACATTTTTCTCAAGAGCGGTTCTTGAAATTTTACCGCATATTGATTTCAAGCCGGATATTATCCATTGTAATGACTGGCAGAGTGCGCTCACACCGGTGTTCTATTCAACAATGTATTCACAAGACCCGTGGTATCAGGGAATCAAAACCGTGTTCACTATTCATAATATTCAATATCAGGGAACATACGGCATGGATCTTGTGAGCGATGTTGTAGGACTTAAAGATGAAAATGCAAACATTCTTGAATATGACGGAGATGTAAACTTTATGAAAGGCGCAATTGAATGTGCCGACAAGGTTACAACGGTTTCCCCGTCTTATGCAAACGAAATTCTTGACCCATGGTACAGTCACGGCCTTGACTCTATTCTTCGTGAAAGACAATGGAAGCTTCAGGGTATACTCAACGGTATTGATACCGAAAGCTATGATCCCGAAACTGACGAAGCAATTGCAATGAAATACAATTCGCAAAATGTTGCTCAGGGCAAAAAGAAGAACAAGGCACAGCTTCAGGAAAATATGGGACTTCCCATTCGTGAAGATGTTCCGGTAATAGGTATTGTAAGCCGTCTTGTTTCTCATAAAGGTCTTGACCTCATCAAAGCGGTTTTTGACGAGCTTCTTTCAACAACAGACGTTCAGGTCGTTGTTCTCGGTTCGGGCGACTGGCAGTATGAAAACTATTTCAGAGAGCTTGCGGACAGATATCACGACAAGATCGGTGTAAGAATCGGTTTTGAGCCGGCGCTTGCGAGAAAGATTTATGCAGGTGCGGATATATTCCTTATGCCGTCAAAGAGCGAGCCATGCGGACTTTCGCAAATGGTAGCTTTAAGGTATGGCACGGTTCCTATAGTAAGGGAAACCGGCGGCTTGAAGGACAGTATCACTGACAGCGGAGACGGTGCGGGTAACGGCTTTACATTCAAGACATATAATGCACACGATATGCTTGGTGCGATTCACAGAGCGCTTGGGGCATATTGGAACAAGGAATATTGGCCGACACTTGTTAACCGCGCTGTAAATTGTGATTTTAGCTGGGGCAGGAGTGCAAACGAATATATCAAGATGTACAAGCAGCTTCTAAAGTGAGCTAAGGAGTAAAGTTCTTTGGTTACTTTCTTTCAAGAAAGTAACGCCAAGCGGCGAGCGGTCGGGTACTTGCGTACGGCTCATATTGCGTGCAAGTGTGATGAAGTAATAAAAATTTACACCGCAGAGGTAATTTGTTGTAACCTCTGCGGTGTTAGTGTTTGTATGCATGGTTATATAAGTAGTAACTAAAAACGAGAATGAAATCCATACTTCTCTTGATTTTTAATTTTGCTTGTATTTATATATTTTTTCTACGATATCGAAAAGTCTCGCAGCCTCTTTTTCATCAAGACTTGAAAAGAACTCGAATGCTTTATACGGTGTGCTGATAGACTTGTTGTTTTGATATTCACTCATGTTTTCCAACAGCTTTTCAATTGAAATTTCCAAGGCGGCAGAAATTTTCAACAGACTCAAAATTGTTGGATTTTTCTCTCCACGCTCCAACTGACCTATATAAGTGGTATGCAGCTCACTAAGTTCAGCGAGCTTTTCTTGACTTAAAGCCCTTTTTAATCTGTAGGTTCTGATTCTTTGTCCTAAAATTGCAGTTACTTCACTCAATAACGGTCACCTCTTTAACTATAAATACTATAGTAAATCTGAAATATTTTCTATATACTATTGACTTTTGAAATAAGGTAATATATACTATAGTAAATAGTGTGGCAAAAATCTCTATAATAGCATTTGGTTTAAAACATAATATAGAATACTTTGTGTATTTTAAGCAAAAAATACTGCTTAAAGATATAGCACAAGATGTGATTTTGAGTTGTAGTATTGTTATATTTGGTATAAGGAACGGCATATTTTACAAGCTGTTCAATTATATAAAAAATAATGTCGTATGTTTATGACAAAAAAAGAAGGAGTATAAATTTATGGAATCGAAAAAATATTGTAGCAACTGCGGCGGCGAAATGGACGAAAACGCAGCGGTATGCGTCAAATGTGGTACAGCAGTGGAAAAAGACCCATTAGGTGGAATAGGCACAAACGACAAAAAGTCTAAAATAGTTGCAGGAATTTTAGCAATAACCTTAGGAGAGTTTGGCGTAGATAAGTTCTATTTGGGTTACAATAAAGCAGGAGTGGCTAGAGTAGTTACAACATTAGTGTCGCTGGTTTTGTGTTTAGTATTTATCGGTATAATTGTTTTTCTTGCCGTTGAGGTTTGGTGTATTTATGATGCGGTTAAGATATTTATCGGGAAAACACCGGACGCAAATGGTAACAAACTTGTATAGGCAAATAGTATTAACAATTAGTGATTGAATAATATCGTTGCGTATATTTTTATAATAGCCGGCTTAACTAAGGAATCACTGATTAATACGGGCTATAATATAGGACGAAATAGGTTAAATAACATACCTAAATCAAAAAACTTTTATTTAAAAAAAGGAAGGTTAAAAAGTATGCATTCTATGAAAAAAGTTTTGTCAGTTTTATTAGCAATTATTATCGTTTTCAGTTTTTGTTCTTGCGCAAACAGTTCTTCTGATAACGATTCTTCCGGTAGTGGTTCTTCAAACAATTCTTTATTTTCTAAAAAGGATACTGAACCGCTCAATGCGCAGAATTTTGTATCACGTCTCAAGGATTCAGATGGATTTTTATATAGTTTTAGTGGTGATTCAGCAAAGGTATTATACTTTTTAGAAGACGATTCAATTTTTAAATATGCAGAAATAGAGGATTATGAAACATTAAGTTTTGACTATCAAGAATTATCCAACTCATTCTTCGAATGCAATATTGAAATATATAATGATTCCCATTGTTCAATTACTTGGGATATCTGGGAAGGTTCATTCAGTTGTACCCTTGCTTATGCTGGCCCGGAGAATAGGTTTATTATCTTCACTCGAGATAAACGTTATAAAGAAGGAGATGTTGATTTTACAATTTATGATATTTTCCCGAAGGCAGATATCTTTATGAGTAAGGAAGATATGAAATCTTTCTTAAAAAGTTTTTCGGCTTTAGTAGAAAAGTATTCCGAAGAGGAGTTAGAAGTACTCTATCCGTCAACTCTTGAAGGCCAAATTAAATTAATCACCGACTGCATAGAATCGGCGAATTAATCAGTGATTCCTTAATTACAAAACATCGAACAACCGAGCAGCCAAAACGGTCGCTCGGTTGTGTTTTTATTAAGGAAGCTCTGAGTGCTTTCTCGGTTTAAATTTTCTTTCTTAATAAACCTTCTGTGAACATAGAAGGACAGTGCCACCGTAAGTATATCCGCCAAAAGCTGGGACCAGACAAGTCCATACATTCCGATAACCTTGTTGAGTATGAACAGCATCGGTATGTTGAATACAGCCCAGCGCATTACACCGAGAAAGAGTGCTTCGCTTTCAATTTTATCAAAGATTTCAATGTCCTTTTCATAGCAACCCTGCAAACGCAAAGCGGCTTCTTTTTCTGTCATCTTAAGATGATCGTAAAGCATATCTCTCCATGTTGATTCGCTCCGGCACGGATTAATGCAAGCTAAGAATTTTGCAATTTTATCTGAGTTAGCATACCATTTTTTGCGTATACAATCAGCAGCCTTTTGATTGTGATCTTTTGATGCGTTAACAAGTTCGCCGCCGATTTGTATATGCTCAGTGAGCAACATCCGAAAATGATCTGCTTTCTCTTCACCGTAAAACGGCTCAAGCATTTGACAAAAATCATTAATATCACATGAAAACTTGATATAAAATATCAATAATAGCATGAGATGTAATGTTATGATTAATTTCAAGTTATTTGGTTTAAGAATTGAGTTTTAAAGACAGAAAAAACTTGACACAACAAGCTCTGCACTTGTATTTTCCTATCTTCCATTTATCAGCTACTGATATTTTACAAAATAAATCAAAATTTGTCAAGCACAAATAATCATTAGTGATAAGTATAAACTGTAACACGTAAGGTAAAATTATCAAGAGGTGATTGTTGTGCTTATAATTACTGCGGAAAGAATTAAGGAACTCAGGGAGCGCAGCGGCTTTACTCAAACCGAACTTGCAAAAAGACTGTCCGTTACTCGGTCAAGTGTAAACGCATGGGAAATGGCTCTGACTGTTCCGACAACGTATAAGCTGATTGAAATTGCTCAACTTTTCCATGTTTCAACAGATTATTTGCTTGGAATATCCGCTGAAGAATATATAAACATTGAATCACTTGACAGCAAGGAAAAGAAAATTATAATTGAACTTATGACATACTTTTCCGACAATAAAAATTGAGGAAATGAAAGTTGGAATTACTAAACAGCCAAAATTCGTTTTAATAAATTGCAGTTGTTTTATTCACCCTTTCAAAAAAAATAAAAAAACTTTCAAAAAAGTGTTGACAAACACTTTTGAAAGTGATATACTAATCGAGCTGTCCGAGAGAAGGGCATAGCATGAACATTGAAAACCAAACAACGAGAGAAATAAAGGAACCC
>CANQLQ010000024.1 GCA_947624755.1 uncultured Clostridia bacterium
GACGGAATAATTTACCGTCAAGCAGGGCTGCTTGTATTAATCAGTGATTCCTTAATTTCAGCGTCTTGCCCTTGCGGTGTAGTAAAGTCTTTCATCACCGACTGCAATAACGTCGCCCTCAAAAAGAAGCTGAGGCTGAGTTATTTTTGAGCCGTTAAGATATGTACCGCCTGTCGAATTTGCGTCAACGATTGCCCAACCGTCCTCATAAAGAACAATGTCGGCATGGTGACGTGAAACGGTCGGGGACAATAGCTTTATATCGTTTGTACGGTTTCTTCCGATTGAAACGTGATTGCCGCAAAGTACAAACACTTCTCCGCTGTCACGGTTGATAATTGAAGGATTCATCGCACCGAAAGTATAATACGAATATTCCCTTGCGGACTTCGGCGTTTGAACAAAAAACGTATCTCCTGAAGAATAGCCCGAGTGTCTTTTGTCCGATGCGGTCTTTTTAAAATCAAGATTCAGCTTTTCATCATAAAAGCTGTCATAACCGCTATAAGGAATGTTTGTAGACTTAGCCGAAGCCGACTTATCATCACGTCTGTATGCCGCAGGGTTTTGCCTTTGTACAGGCTGTTTTCCCGACAAAAGTTTTTCCGTTTTCTTTTTGTTTGCCTTCTTTTTGCCGACTCTTATTACGGGGTCATCGGCAACCACAAACCGGTACCTCACAACGCCGAAACTAATAATATCGCCGTTTTTTATTATTCTTCTCTTTTCAACTTTTTCATCATTGACTTTTATTCCCGATTTTGAAAGCAGGTCATAAATATACCATCCGTCAATTCTTCGGCTGATAACGGCCTGAAAACGTGAAACGGTATCATAGCCGATTACAACATCGCACGAATTACTGCGGCCGACAGAGGTTTCCCACATTCCGAGCGGATAGCTTTCGCCGTCGGCAATATCAACTATATAGCCGTAAATTTTTTCTTTTGGGTGACCGAGGATGAGCGGCAGCATACATTTTATAAGTATAACAAGCGTAAGCACGGGTAAAAGATAGCGAGAAACTGCAATTACAATGCCCATAACATCCTCCGTTTCCGTAAATTTCTAAGGGAATCACTGATTAAATCACGCTTATACTATTAACGAACATAATCAATTAATAAATATAATGATAAGTCAGTCGAGCCGATTTGTCAATGAAATTTTGCAAAGTAACTTTTTATCGCAAAAGGGCAGACCGCAAATACGACCTGCCGACTTGTTAATTATATCATGCATCTTGTGCAATTTCTTTTTTCGATGCCTGTTCTCTTTTTTCTTTGAGTTGTCTTTCAACTTCAGCTATATGTTCACGGTTATCGTCGAGGAAAAGGATAACTATAAGGTAAAGCAATGAGCCGACAACGGGACCGAGCATAAACTGATGCCAGCGGTATTTCATGAAGCGTCCGGTCTGGAAGCCTATCGGATTTTTATTGGCAGGTCTTTTGACGTTGATGTCAAATTTAAGGAATCTCAAAAGATAACCCTGGATAAGCTTTGAAAGCGCTGCGGTAAGCTTTGAAATAAAGTTCTGCATTGAAAAAGCAATGCCTTCGGTACGTTCACCGGTTTTAAGTTCAACTTCGTCAATCGAGTCAGCGATAAGCGAACGGTGTGCAATATCTTTCATACTTACCGGTACGTTTATAATTGAGCAGATAAACATTACCGAAATAATAACGCCGACATTAAGGAAGCGGTCGTTGTTGCCGAGAATGAAAGCAAAAATACGAAGTGAAATTTGAAGAACCTCGGAAATTACAAGAACGCGTTTCATACCGCCGATTTTCTTTGCAAACTTTGCCGCAAAGAACATACATATTGCGCCCGGAATACCCGGAAGCATACTGTAAACGACCTGCATTGTTCCGCCGGAAATTTCCATTCCAAAGAAATTATATGAAATACCCTGAGTTTCAAAGAAATATTCCCACGGCAGAGTAAGCGAAAGTCCGCCCAAAAGTCTTGCAAGGCAAATTATTATAAGGGTCTTGTTATATCTAAGCGAGACAAGATTGCGAATTATACCGTTTTTCTCTTCCGGCTCATAGCGAACCTTTTCTTTCATGGCGTATGCACTCATTGAAATTATCATGCCTAAAAAGCCGAAAACAACACCGCCGATAAAATATGCGCCCTTCTCGGTAGCGATGCCGTTATCAACAAGGATTTGTCTGATTGACGGGAAAAATCCGGCTATTGTACTGCCTGCGCCCGCACCGATTGACACCCATTGCGAAACACGGGCCCGCTCTTCGGAATGAGGACTTGAAAGCGGTATCATGCCCCACAAAGCAACGTCCTGCATTGAATACAGTATATCAATTGCAAGATAAACTGTAACGATGAAAATAATGGTTTGGGTCTGCGACATTCCAAAATCAAAGAACAAAAGCGCCGTAAGTATTCCGATAAACGGCGGAAGATACAGCAGAAATGGTCTGAGTTTTTTACCGGGCTTGAACTTACGGCTGTCTATAAGTGTTCCGATGATAGGGTCGTTGATTGCGTCCCACATCATAGTGACGCTCGTAATCCAGCCGGTTTTTTCCGAAGGTATGCCCAAAACGGTGTTGAGGAAAACGAACAGTCTGTTTGAAACAAAGTTGTAGTTCATGTTCTGTCCGGCAAGACCGACGGAATATCCGAGCAACCGCCTGTTGGCTACCTTGGTGTCGCTTTCTTCTTTTGAAAGAAAGAATTTGATCGGGTTTTTCATTTTCTTCTTCTCCTTTTTTTAAAACCTTTTTATAAAAACCTTTTTATAAAAACCTTTTTTATTATGCAGGGCTTTGCCCTGCACCCACAAGCTTTTGAAAAAGCTTGACCAAAACTTTTGTTGTTTTTATTTTTTTATTAACTTCAGTTCTCCCCTTGTTTTCCGAATAACGAAGCTATTCCCTGAAACATATTATTAGTTGTTTTCGGTTGTCCGGCTGAAGTTGTTGTTTTCGGCTTGGTAGAAGCAGGCTTTACTGCCTTTGGTTTAGTTGTTGAAGGCGCAGTAGTCGCCGGCTTTTTTGTTGTCGGCGAAGCAGTAGTTTCAACTCGGAGCTTTTTTGAAATCGAATAGTCGTTGCCTATTCCCGCCGCAAGCTCAAACGGATCTTCTTTGTCCGGAGCCCATACACAAAGGTAACAAATCGCCGTTTTTGTTCCCGTCCAGTTCTTGTACGGTCTTACGATATAGAACAAACCGTCACCCATATAGGCAACACCCTGAACACCGTAAGTAGAATACCAGCCGTAAATATCATTCTTTTTGTCGTGTTCTCCGTCCTGATAAAGCGACAAAACCCGGCCGCTCTCTTCTTTCGGCTGACCTTTAATAATCTCTTTTCTCGGTGCAACGTCAGCGTCAATTGCAAAAAGACTGTAATTTTCAAAATCAGGCTTTGAGCCTTCGTAACAGTTGAGAAGCCAAATGTTAAGCTCGTCAAAGTATTCCATTGTTTGTACGCCATAGGACGTGTTCCCTGTATAGACAAAATACTTGCCATTGTACTTTTCGGGTCCGGACGTGTGGAATTTTGAAGCGGAATATGGCTTCGCATAATTATCCCACCAATCGGTCACATCGTATTGAAGAAGCACCTGATAGTTATTGTCGTTTCTGTTGTTGTCGGAATAAATTCCGCACGAGACAGTCAGCATTTCCTTTTTGCTCTTTTTTGAAAAGTCGGGACCGAATGTTACGGCGTCAATGCCCGAGCAGCCGTATCGGTGATACATCGTTTTTTCGGTTCCGTCTTGATTTTGAACCTTAAACTGTGCCTTATAATATTTATACGGGTCTTTAAGATATACTGTTCTGACTACGTTAGACGTCGGCTTCATATCCATTTTTGTTATCTTGTCAACGTCAAAAATCACGGCATAAAAAGCTGTTCTTTTTTCGGAATAATATCCGCAGTATACTTTTCCGTCCGCTTCGTTATATGTTATGTCTCCGAGATGTCCCGCAATTCCCGAAACGCTTCCTACAAGATTACCCTCAAAATCGCACTTAATCAGCATTGTTGTGTATGAATAGTAAACGAAGCCTTTTCTCTTGTCAACGGCAAGACCCTGACAATGCTTTACGTCCCAGCTTCCGCCGGCAAGCGAAAGAGGATAAAGGTCAATTATTGTAATGCTGTCAAGGTCGATAACCGGCTTGGCAGGTATTGTAGTTTCGGTGGTTGTCGGCATCGTTGTAGTTTGAACCGTTACCGGCTCAGCAGTCGTCTCAGTTACCGTTTCAGAGACAGTCGTCGGTTCTTCTTTCAGAAAATCAACTGTACCCATGGCAACTGCGGCAGCAGCAGCCAGCACTACAATTATTATTAGAATTATTTTTAGATATTTTTTCATAATATCATTCACACCGCAATCAAACCCCTTGCGGATTCCTCTACAGTATAAAACTTTTCAAAAATTCTTTTTTCAAAGCAAACAGCTTTTTTCTGCACACTTTGAAAAGAGAATTTTTAAGGGGGAATAGCAATTTACTCCCCCGTTTTTAAGGCATCTCGTCAAGACTGCGCAGGATTATTAAAGGATAATTTCACCCATAAGACCCGGAGTACAGCAAGCTGCATTTGATTCATCGGTGTCAATATGCATAGCAAGAGCATATGACGGGCTTACACGGCAGACAACATCGCCGAAAATAAGGGAACGGTCGGGAGTTTCAACCTTAACGGAAACGACCTGTTTGTCTGTAATCGAATATTTTTCAGCGTCCTGCGGTGTCAAATGAATATGACGTTTTGCAATGATAACGCCGTCTTTGAGTTCAACTTCGCCTTTGGGTCCCACAAGCTTGCAGGGAGCGCTGCCCTCAAGGTCACCCGATTCACGAATCGGAGCTTTTACACCGATTGAACGGGCATCGCTTGCCGAAAGTTCAACCTGGGTTTCTTTCCTTTCGGGGCCTAGAATTGAAACGGCGGGAAAACTGTTCTTCGGACCGACAACGACAACTCTTTCTTCACAGGCAAACTGTCCGGGCTGAGAAAGATCTTTTTTTCTTGTAAGTTCATATCCCTCGCCGAAAAGGATATCAAGAACACGGCGGCTGACATGAACGTGACGGGCTGATGTTTCAATTAATACTGGTTTGTCCATAATTTTATTCCTCCAAATGCTTTTCTGAAATATTTTACATCAAATTTTTAAATAATTCAACAAAGAACAGAAAAAAGAATGTAAATTATGAAATTTTATGCTATTATATCTTTAGATAAATGATTAATCGGAACTTACATAGACGAAAGGCGTGATCGTTTTGGCCGAAACAATTGAAGAACTTGAAATCAGATGCAGAAGCTGCACAAAATGTCCGTTATCCGAAACGAGAAAAAATCTTGTTTTCGGTGTCGGGAACAAAGACGCAGACATAATGTTCATCGGTGAAGGACCCGGAGAGCAGGAGGATTTGCAAGGCTATCCCTTTGTCGGGAGAAGCGGTCAACTGCTTGACAAATATCTCGAAATTATCGACCTCGACCGCAAGAAAAACATATATATTGCAAATATGGTAAAATGCCGTCCGCCCCAAAACCGTGACCCAAAGAGCGAGGAAACAGAAATGTGCATCGGCTGGCTTAGGTCGCAGTTTAAAATAATAAGACCGAAAATTATAGTCTGTCTCGGCCGTATCGCCGCCCAAAGACTTATTTCACCCGATTTTCGCGTAACAAAGCAACATGGTGAATTTGTTGAAAAAAACGGTGTGCTTATGATGGGAACCTTTCACCCGTCGGCGCTTTTGAGAAACCCGTCGCAAAAAAGTATCGCGCTTGAAGATTTTCAAAAATTGAGAACAAAAATAAAAGAACTTGGTATTAGAATATAAAATGAAATAATCGGCGCTTCCCTAAAACTAAGATCCGGAGTAGCATCAGCCCTATCTCCGGATCTTTTACTGCCGTATGGACAGTTCAAATTGCCCTCGCCATACGACAGTCTTTTTTATTTGCTCTTTGTCTTTACTGAAACGGTTGAAGAAACGTCACCGAGAACATTCTTCTTTGAAACAACCTTATATGCCTTTACGGTATATTTATAGGTCTTGCTCTTTGAAAGCTTCTTGTCGGTGAATGTAACGGCCGAGCCTTTTTTTGTTGTTCCGACCTTCTTGCCGTTTCTGTAAATTTCATAACCGGCCGCACCGGAAACCTTTTTCCATTTAAGGGTCACGGTGCTCTTGGTTGTTTTTGTAGCTTTAACCCCTGTCGGAGCAGAAAGTGCGGTAGATGCCTTTACAACGGACGAAACCGGAGCGGCAGTCTTGCCCTTATAAGCTGTAACTCTTATTTTATAGGTGGTGTTGGCAGAAAGCTTGGTTAATTGAATGCTGTTGGTTTTAACGGTTTTCTTTGTCCATGTCTTGCCGTTCTTTGAATATTCAACAACATAACGGTCTGCACCCGAAACCTTTTTCCAAGTTACTTTGAAAGATTTTGACTTAATTGAGCTGACTTTAATTCCGGTAACCTTTGCAATCTTTGTTGCAGCCTTTACAACCGATGAATATGCGCCGGCAGCCTTTGACTTGTCATAGGCACGAACCTTTATCTGGGTTGTTGTGTTTGCTTTAAGGCTTTTGAGAGTGACGGAATTGGTTGTAACATTCTTTGATTTCCATGTCTTGCCATCGGTCGAATACTGAACGGTATAACCGGCCGCACCGGAAACCTTTGTCCATGTTACTTTTATTGAAGTATCGGTTATGCTTGAGGTTTTGACTCCGGTGACTGTAGAAAGAAGAGTTTTTGCCGTAATTACGCTCGAGTATGCACCGTAAGCTGTTGCGGCGCTTGCCTTTGTAACGGCTCTTACTCTGAACTTATAGCTTGTGTTTGCTTTAAGACCTGTGAGAGAAATTGAATTTGTTTTGCTTGTAACTGCCTTTGACCAAGTCTTTGAATCGGTTGAATACTGAGCTTCATAGCTTGTTGCGTTAGCTACCTTTGCAAACGTAAGCTTTGCGCTTGTTGCAGCAGTTGCAGTCTTAAGAGATGTAACCTGAGCGGGATTTGTAACAAAGTTAACGCTTGCAGAAGATGAAGAAGAATTACGGATAGCTTTTACTGTTGCCGTATACTGTTTACCTGCCGTAAGGCCGCTAACGGTTGCTTTGTTTGTTGTAACAGTCTGTTTTTTGCCGTTGCAGGTAACTTCATATTTCTGTGCGCCGGGAACGGCTGTCCAGGTAAGTGAAGCCGAATCGGTTTTGCCCGATGTTGCCTTGAGGTTATTAGGCTTTCCGAGAACAATATTGAAGTTTGCCGTTATTGTTCCTTTGTAATTACCGTTAAGCTTGATTGTTGCGGCAGCTGTGCCGACCTCAATATTCTTTTCTGCCGTAGCTGTGTAATCGGTGTTTATTTTAAGGGTTTCACCGCGGAATTTTATTGTTTGAGGAACAATTGCCTTGCCGGTATATGTCTGGTTGTCAATTGTAACCGCATCGTTAAGCTTAGTGCCCAAACCGATAGCAAGAGCGCCGATATAAAGTACGCAAGAAAGAAGGCTTCCCTTCTTTGTATTTATTGATGTCAGAAGGTTTACTATTGTCTTTTTAAGAGAAGCGTTTGAAATTGCGTTGTCAAACGGAGTATCGGTTGCACGGGCAACAATAATATCTTTTCCGAAGCAGCTTTTCAAAGTGTTGTAAACTGCGTCATAAAGTACATTTACAGCCTTTTCATTTGAATAATCGTTAAGGAAGGTCACAACTGTTTTGTCGATGGCTGTCGCAAAGTCAAAATCGAATATCGCATCAATTATGCCTTTTATAAATTCTTCGGAATTGTAGTTTGCAAACTTTGTTTTTGTCATGTCAATGATTTTATCAATCTTGACAAAAATTGAATCTGCTTTTGTAACAGGAATGTTGAGCGCAGCTGCAAAACCTTTATCAATAAGGAATACGTTTGCGATATCATTAATAACTTTCCATATACTATTGCCTGCACCGGCTTTGTATCCGATGTCAATATAGTCCTCTATATAATATACAACAATATCTCCGAGGATCGTTTCATAATCTGTCGAATTCTTGACAGGAATATTGTTTTTCTTTGCAACATTATTGAGAACAGCCGCAACAGCCATTTTCATTGATGTCCATTTTGTATAATCACCGAGATATTCGTCAATACCTTCAACTTCAAGATTAGAAAGAACATATTTTGTTATTGCAAGCGGATTTGCCTCAACGCCAAATTCTTTTGCAAGGTCGTTATAAAGCTTAGTGAAATTGCCTGCAAGCTTATCCTTGCCGCCGTTTGTCCAAGTTGCCTTCGGGAAGAAGAACTTTACAACCGAACCGAGAATATCATTTATCTGACTTTCAAATGATTTGCTAAGGTCAATTGAAACCGTTGACTCATCAAACTCATTACCTTTAAGATTGATAACTTCGCCAAGCTTTCTGAGCGCTTCGTTTTCGCTTGTGCTCAAATCAACGTCAATACCCTTGATAAGGTTAACAATATATTTGTTCCATGCGCTGTTGAATAAGCTGAGAAGAATACTGTCAACCGTTGAGCTGCCGTTCATTGTGAAGCCCGGGAGAGCGCCGTCATCTTTATTGAAAAGACTGAAAATGTCGGTATAAATTAAATCGTCAAGCTTCTTTGCCTTTGCATTATTAAATTCTGCGCTGTTCTTGTTTTCGTAAACAAGACCTGCCAGAAGCTCTTTTACCAAACCGCTGACGCCGTCTTTTCCGAGCTTGTCTGAAATAAGATTTTTTACTGTACTGTCAAGCAACCCTGCATCGGTCGTTCCGTCAAGCAGTCCCGCAATGATTTCGCTGTTGATTTTGTCGGCTTTTCCGATTAATTTTTTCTTGGGTTCGCTTGTTCCTAAAAGCTCAATTAATTCATTTAAAATCGTAACGTCGTCGGGACGCTTCATACCCGTTTTCCATACGTCAAAATTAAGATCTTCAAGATCGCCGAGCACTGCAAGAAGTCCTTTGATTTTAACAACGCTGTCAATAGTTTTGCAAATACCGTTGACGCTGTTAAGATCAACGCTAATACCAAATCTTTTAATAAGATCAAGAACAGACTGATAATCCTTCAATGCGCTGTTTAAATCGGCATCTTTCAAGACCTCGTCAATTTTGTCGAGAACTATCTTAGCGTTCTGAGCGTTTGTGGTCGTTTTCTGAAAATACTTAGCGTTGTATGTAATTTCGCCGGCGGCAAAAGCGGCAGAAGCCGTACCCCAAAGCATAATCACACAAAGAAGAACACTAAGGACTTTTTTGAATAATTTGTTCATAAATTCGCCTCCATAAATTTTAAATAAGCAATTATTGCAACACCGCACAAAAACCGCAAAGGTTATTTGCCTTACACCTGCCTTCATATTTTCGCCGTTTAAACAAAAATCCGGCCGTGTTTATGCACAGCGGCTTCTGTGTGAAATTGCCTTTAACTCATTTACACCATAATAATACAATATTTGACAGTGAACAGTCAAGAAATATTAAGGAAATTTTAATGAGTTAACAAAAATTTAAAAATTTATTTATTTTTTTGCTTATTTTATCTGTATTTTATCTTTTTTACATTAAATCTTCTTTAAGATAAAACTTATAAGTAAATAAAAATCTGCCGGAAATAATTTACAATCCGACAGATTTAATCAGAGCTTTCTTATTTTTTAAATTTTGTTTTTACCTTCGCCGTTGTTCTTTGTGAAGATTATAAATTTACTGAGAATATAGTTGATTACGACAACAAGAACGCTCGCAATCAGCTTTGCCGTCATAAGACCGCTGAGCTTTATAACAATAAAATCGAACACTTTTTCGTCGAAACCGAGAATGCTCATAAATAACCACAGCGTACCCTGCTCAACAAAATATGAAGCTATTCTCGCCGCAAGGAAAGACGGTATCTCTTTTTTTATAACGTCGAGTTTCCAGCTTTTGCTCTCAAACACAAAAAGCTTGTTTGTAACATAGGCAAAAGTCACAGCCGCTATCCACGAAACCGTGTTTGAAAGAAGATACAGGTCTTTGCCAAGGAGTATATCGAAAATTTTCAGAACCACAAAGCTGACTACTGTTGTGAGCGCTCCGAAAATTATGTAGGTTATTGTTTCTTTGTTTACGACTGCCTTGAAAATCTGCTTGATTTTATTCATTATTTGCCTTCTTCGGTTTGATTTTGGCAGTAACTTTATCGAGAAGTTTTTCAAAGGTCGGGTAAATAAGCTTAACGATAAGAATACCAATAAATGCATAGATTATGCCGACAATTGCACCGGCGATAACATCGGTCGGATAGTGAACCTCAACATAAATTCTTGAAAAGCCCATAATGGCGGCAAAAACAAAGGTCGGAATACCGATTTTTCTATCATACCATAAAACGGCAACAGCGGCGGCAAAAGCGGAAGATGTGTGTCCGGACGGGAAGGACCAGCTTGACGGGCGAGATACAATTTCGGGATATTTATAAACCTCGTTCCACCAGTCATATGTAAGATTGAACGGTCTCGGTCTTGCAAACATTTCCTTGAGAACGACGTTGTTGCAAATTACCATTACGACAAGGGCTATGAGCATTGCAAAGCCGGCTTTACGGTACTTTTTGGTTACCATAAGAATGAGCGCCATAACGATGAAGATGATACCGCCCTCACCGAGGGTAGTGATGATTTTAAGAATAGGGGTAAGAATTGCGTTTGAGTTGAACGTTTGAACCCATTCAAAAATACGAAGATCAAAGTTCAAAAATTGATCAAACATTGCTGTCATAAAATATTTTCCTTTCTTGAATATATTATTGTGGAATCTTTGATTAATTCAGGGGGTCCTATTTGACGACGGAATAATTTACCGTCAAGCAGGGTTGCCTGTATTAATCAGTAATTCCTTAAAGCCCAAAGAGCTTTTTTAACTTTCTTCCTGCCGAGCCTACGGCAAGAGCAATAATTTCGTCACCGCCCATTATAACGGTGTTGCCTCTCGGAATCATAAAAATGCCGTTCCTTTTCAGATAAACGAGGACACATTCCTGCGGAATTTCAAGTTCAGAAACCTTTTTTCCCGAAAGCGACCATTCAAGCGGAATCTGATATTCATTTATAACGGCTTTGCTGTTTCCGATGTCGGCAATAAGCTGAACATTTGAAGTATCAATTTCGTGTTCAATAAGTTCGGTTATTATCTGTGCTTCGTCAACGACAATATCAATACCGAGCCTTTTCATAAGATCAATATTGCTGTGCTGATTTGCTTTTGCTACCGTGCGTCCGACTTTGAACTGTTTTTTTGCAATTTCACAGGCAACAAGATTATCTTCGTCTCTGTCCGTTGTTGCAATAAAAACGTCGCACTTTCCGGCAGATGCCATTGCAAGCGTTTCAATTCTTGTTCCGTCTGCACAGAATACGCGTATATCAAGCGCATTAGCAATTTTTTCACACTGCACCTTGCTTTGGTCAATAACCGTAACCTTATATCCTTTTTCAATAAGGTTTTTGGCAAGATAAAATCCGAGTTTGCCTGCACCGACAACAATAATATTCATCTTAGTCGCCATACGATACGGATACAATACAGCCCAAACGCTTATCCATATCGTCCTTTCTTTAGCTTTTTGAAGGCAATCGCTGATTAATTCGTGGTGTCCTAATTGATAACAAAGTTTTTGCAAAATGATGGAATAATTTACCGTCAAGTAAGGCTGATAGTATTAATCAGTGACTCCATAGTTTTATTCGTTCCAGACTACGGCGAAAACAATTTTGTCGCCTTCTTCAATAACAGCGTCTTCGTCATTGCAAAGAATAATCTGACCCGTTTTCTTTTTTATTGCAAATGGCATTTTATTTTTTCTTGACAAGATTTCAGACGGCTTTTTATTTAACATATGTCTGTCTGCCCTCAGGGTTTCAAACTGAACCGTGGTCGAATCAAGCGTTACCGTTTCAACGGAAAGATCATCTTTTGTTGCAAGATTAAAGAGAAAATCGCTTTCAAACCTTGTCGGACAAATTGTGTGCAGACCGAATTTGCGAAAAACAGCTTCTCTTGTCGGGTCAAGAACTCTTACATAAACCTGGTCTATTTCAAATTCAAGCTTTAAAATCTGACCGACCATAACATTAAAGTTATCGTCAGGCGTTACAACGATTGCAAAATTTGCGTTTTCTGCTCCTGCATTTCTTAGCACTTCGGTGTCGGTTGCTTCACCGCCGACTGCAAGACCCGAAAAGTCACCGCCGAGCCTTTCAAATTTTGACGCATCGGAATCAACAATTGATATATCACAGCCCCTTTCATCAAGCTGTCTTGCAATTCTTGAACCCGTTTTTCCGCAACCGATTATAATTACATTCATTATAAATCCACCTTTTAAAATACTTATGAAAATGCCGTTTAATTCAGAGTATCTGCAAAAGCTCACTAAATATAACAAAAAGTCGTTTCGCGGCGTAAGAGTAAAAGCCTACATAAATCTACCCCGCGTAAATCCTGCGGACGATGTCCGCCCGCGTAATTGTTGCACGCCATGCGTGCCCGCGTAATTCCTGCGGGCGATGCCCGTGGGCGACCACATGGGGTCGCCCCTACGCGTGCAGTGGTGTTAGTATCAAGACTTATATAAATCTTCCCTGTGTAACCGCCGTGGACGATGCACACTCACTAAAACAT
>CANQLQ010000025.1 GCA_947624755.1 uncultured Clostridia bacterium
CGCGTAATTCCTGCGGGCGATGCCCATTGACTAAAATTTTACAGTTAACAACGCAAGTCATTTCGCGGCGTAAGAGAAAAAACATAATAAATCTACCCTGCGTAATTGCTGCACGCCATGCGTGCCGATGCCCACTGACTAAAATTTTTACAGTTAATAACACAGGTCGTTTCGCGGCATAAGAGTAAAAGCCTGTATAAACTACTTCGCGTAATTGCCGCACGCCATGCGTGCCCGTGGGCGATGTCAGCAGAATTAATTGGGTGGGTGTTTGCATAAGTATTAAATGGTGATATGATGAAAAAGTTTCAAGCAATAAAAAAATTTTTTCCAAAAGAAAAATTGTCTGTTTTAAAATATTCGTTTCTTGTTTTTATATTTTGTCTTATCGGATTTTCACTATTGAAATTTCCCGATTTGTCCGTCAATGCAGTATCTTCTGCAATTGAAATGTGCCTTTCAAGTGTTATCCCCTCGCTTTATCCGTTTATGATAGTTTCGTCTATAATTGTTTCAGCCTCGTTCAATATCAAAGTACCGAAAATTTTTGAAAAAATCAGTTATACCCTTTTTAAACAGCCCGGGATTTCTCTTATTGTAATTTTGCTCTCACAAACCGGAGGTTTTCCTGTCGGAGCAGCTTTGATAAATCAGCTTTATAAAGCTAAAATACTTTCAAAAAATCAGTGTCACCGCCTTTTACTGTTTTGTATAAATCCGGGGCCTGCATTTGTAATAAATTTTGTCGGCAAGTTCACTCTCGGGTCACAGGAAGCCGGAATTATTATTTACATAAGCGTTGTTGCTTCGTCTTTTTTAATAGGAATTTTTTCAAGATTTTTTGCCGGGGAAAATGAATTTTTGCCGCAAGATAGGAAAACGGATAAAATTAATTCCTCACTTTCCGGCTTGATTGTTGAAAGCGTAAAAAAGAACACTTTGACAATGGCGGAAATATGCGGCTGGATAATCACTTTTTCGTGCGTTAACAGTATAATCGGCACACTAAACATTTCCGAACAAAGCAAAATTTTTATCTGCGTTTTGCTTGAAGTGACTAATGCCTGCAGTAAAATTGCATCACATTATCCGATTGAAGTAATCGCCGGAGTCATCGGCTGGAGCGGTTTGTGCGTGCATTTTCAGTTGATGAACAGTATAATAAATACATCGCTTAAACTTAAATATTTTTATACGGCAAGAATCATCAACAGCGCAATCGCAATTTTAATTTGCAAAGTTTTGCTTACCGTCTTTCCGATAAGTCAGGAAACCGCAAATTTCAATGCAGAAAATTTCGTTGTTTCTTCAGCTTGTATTCCTGTTTCTTTAGGGCTTATTATGATGAGTCTTTTAATTCTTTTAGGCGATAAAGTCATAATAAAAAAGAAGAATTAATTATGGAAGCATGATTTAATCAGAGGTTCCTTAAGGCAATACTTTGTGTATTAACGAGAATTTTTGGGCAAAATGACGGAACAATTTACCGTCAAGCAGGGCTGCTTGTATTAATCGGTGATTCTTTATATCTTTTTATGGTTGCAAAAGTTATTATTTTATGATAGTATAAAGAAAATATGATTAATTGCACTTGCTAAAAGCGAGGGGAACTTATATGGGACTTCTTAAAAAGAACAGGAAAATTGAACCGAAATGTGAATATTGTATTTACGCAAGTATTCCGAATGACCGTACTGAAGCATTATGTTTAAAAGAAGGAGTTGTCGGCCTTGATAATTCCTGCAAAAAATTCAAATATGATCCGCTTAAAAGAGTTCCCGTGAAAATAACTTTTCAAAATAATTTTACCGAAGATGATTTTAAACTATAACTATACGAAAATTTGTATACTGTTTTTATTTCAAACAAATTTAAAAAGCTGCAAGCTTACCATTTTCGATAAGTTTGCAGCTTTTTCTGTTATTGCCCGTTTAGTTTTTATTTGATTATATAAACTTTAACGCCGTGCTTCTTTGTTGCAGCCGTAATTTCAGTATTACATTCAAACTTTTCGTTTTCCCAAACATCTAAAACTTCATAACTGCTCTTTGATGCAAGATTTACATAACCAAGGTTTGCGATTTTTGAAATATCAACTTTTGTTGAGGCTTCGCCGTTACCTTTGTTAAATACACAAACAGCAACAGAATTGTTTTCAAGCGGCTTTACAAGAATATCAACAATACCGGTTTTAATTCTTCTGCATTGAACGGCAAGCGCGTCCTGATCAATGGCTATCATTTCTTTTTTGGTAAGGATCTGATAAACCTTGCTTTCTTTGTCAACTGTACCGTCAGGCTTAATGAATTTTCTGACATCGTTGCCGAGTATAAGCGGAGCGCACATCATGCACCAAAGTGAAAAATGAGCTTTATTTTCTTCATATGTAAGGTTTCCGTTGCCTACTTCAAGCATATCCGGATCGTTCCATGCGCCTTGTGCCGAATACTTGTAAAGTCTTACGTTGGTTTCATATATTCCGAGAACCGATGCCCATACAGCTTTGATATCCGGAGTTGTACGCCAAAGATTTCCGGCTTCAAGTCCCCATTTGTACGGTCTGTTAAGACCCCATTCGCAAATTGAAAAGACGATGGGTTTTTCTTCTGTGCCGTTTTCCAGGGCATATTGCTTTGTTGCTCTTTTCAGTTCACGTCCCATAAGCTTGTACTGAATGGCGGCACTGTCCATTCTTGAACCTACGGGATTATCAAATTCTACAGTATTCATTCCCTTATCAAGTGTAATAACCTGCTGGATCCTTCTGCAGCCCTGAGATACTCTGCCTTTACTGAGATACATATGATACTCATCTTTGCCATTGACCATTACCCTAAGGAATCTATCGTTATCCGATTCTTTACGAACTGTCAGCGTAACAGCATATTCACCGCTTTCATCTGCATTAACCTCTACACTGAAAGAACCGCTTCGGCTTGAAACGCCGTCAATATATTCTCCGCTGTCATTTTTCTTACTGTTATCCTTTACAATTCTTGCAAGGCCTTTAAGCTTAATTTCAGACGGTTTAAACTGAGCAAAAGAAGCTTCACCGAGTTTTGAAAATTCAACAAGCGTTACCTTAGGCGCTTTTGAAGGAATCGCAACATTATGACAGAAGTCATATTTAAAATATTCAATTCCCCATGAGGCAAAGGTATCGGCATCAATAGCTTCATGACGAAGAGAAGCCGGATAATCTTCACAGGTAAGAGTACCGTTTGATGAATAAATACCAAGCTTGAGTCCTCTTAAATTGACATAGTCGGCAAGAGATTTTATTCCGTTCGGGAAGGTTGCTTTGTCACATTGAAGTCTGCCGCTGTTGTCTCTTGTCGAAGCCTGCCAGCAGTCATCAATGTTTACATATTGATAACCGGCTTCAAGCAGTCCGCTGTCAGCCATTGCGTCTGCGATTTGCTTGATAAGATCTTCATTGATTTTTGTTGCGAAAAGATTCCAGCTTGACCAGCCCATCGGAGGTGTAAGAGCAACACCGCTGTTATAGCCGGTATCTGCGCTTTGAGAAAGACGTGTCTTGTTAATAAGGCTTTTCGCCGCGCATAACGGACAATGTTTTTTGGTTTTGTACTGCACTGTTGCGGCAGCAGCAAGTGCGGCAGCGGTTACACCTGCGGCAATGGTTTTTGTTTTCATGAAATTCTCCTTTTCATATTAAATTTTATTCTAAGGAAGCACCGATTAATTCAGTGCACCCTAATTGGCGAGGAAATTTTTCGGCACGCATGGCGTGGCGGGCATCGCCCGCTAGAGTTACGCGGGCACGCATGGCGTGCAGCAGTTACGCGGGATAGAAATTATATAAAATTATATTTTTACACCGCGAAAATAATTTGTTCTTAATTTGGTAGTTTCTTTTTTATGTTCCAAAAATCTAAGGTAATACTTTGTGTATTGCCGAGTATTTTGACTAAGTATTACGGAAAATTTGCAAGCAAGATAAATATTAAGCACTAAGCGTGATTTAATCAGAGGTTTCCTAAAGCGCGTATTACTACAGGCGGTGCATACAGGAAATTTTCCGCAAAATAAAGTGCAAATGAATTAAGCGGCCCTACCATATTTTATAACAAACCTAAGCTTTTAAGCAAAAAGACTGTTACAAAAAGTGAGAACATTGAAAGCACACTTGTCCAAACAACAAGTTGAGCAGCAAGTTGGTCGTCACCGCCGATTTCGCTGACCATAACTGCGCTTGAAACGGCAGCAGGCGAACCAAAGGCGGCAATAAGCGCCGGATATTCATTGGATGTAATTTTTATTATATCGGTATATTTTGTAAGAATAAATGCGCTTGCAAGTCCTATAACCGGCGCTATCACAAGCTTTAGAATCACACCGACCGAGATTTGTTTGAACATTCCTTTTATGGCGGAAAAATCAAATCTTGCTCCGAGAATGACAAGGGCAAACGGCGACGCTACTTTTGATGCGCTTTCAACCGCCTTCATAAGAAACGGACAGTCACGCTCAAGCGAAAAAACAAGGTTTCCGTCTTCGCCGACGGGTATAAATGACCTTATAAGAAGAACCGCAAGTCCGAAGGAAACGCCAAGAATGAGCGGATTTTTAACCGTTCGCAAAAGTGTTTCTTTTACACCGGTCTTTTTGTCATTGTCTGAATAATAAGAAAGAACAATAACACCGAGAAAATTGAAAAGCGGAATCAGAACCGCTGTTATAACCGAGGCAAAAGCAGTGGCGGACGAACCGCCGAGGGAAGCGGCAAGTGAAATTCCGATTATCGCATAATTTGAACGAAACGCATTTTGAGAAATTACACCGATTTGATTTCTGTTTTTTGCCGTAAGCGCTCCGGCGGAAACGCCAATTACAAATAATACCAATACAATTATAACACTGAAAATAACCGCTGTCCAGTTAATATCAGAAAGAGTTTTTATTTCATATACATTATAGAAAAGCAAAATGGGCAAAAAAATCCGAAAAACCATTTTGTTCGCCGTTTTAAAGAAATTATCCGAGGCAAAATTAATTTTTCTCAAAATAAAACCAAGCAGTACAAGAAGCAGTATAGGCATTACTGCATTAAACGAAAACATAAATATTTCAAACATCGTATTATCACCAAACAAATTATAGCAAACTCAGGAATTTTTTGCAATATTTTCCGGTCTTATGTCAATTACATTTATGCCGTTTTCTTTGACTTTGAATGAAATAAGGTGTTCGCTAAAATTCATTTTGTAAATTCTATCTTCGTCATTTTTATATGCAGGATGCGGGTCTTGAGAAAGCACCGCTTTAATTTTTGAAATCAAAGTTTCGGGAAAGCTGTCGGCAAGTCCGTCATTAAATACGACTGTCTTATGCGCTTTCCCGCCGTCAAAAGAAAAGCCGTTCAAAGCGTCCTTACGGCAATCGGTATATGGGATATACGGCTTTATGTCATATATGGGCGTACCGTCAACAAGGTCTGCGCCGCGCACATAAATAACAAAACCCAAAGCTTTTTCGTATTCGATTTTTTCAAGCCGAACGCAGGATAGTCCCAGTCTGTTGGGACGAAAAGGTGAACGGCTCGCAAAAACACCTACCCTTTTGTTTCCTCCAAGCTTTGGCGGTCTTATTGTCGCAGACCAATCATCGTTTTCTATTTTTGAAAACTGCCAAATCAGCCATATGTGTGAATACAGCTCAAGTCCCCTTAAAGCGTTAGGGTCACGAAATTCGGGTTCAAATACAATTTTTGAAACAAGTTCATTTACAAGTCCGCTTTGTCTTGGAACACCAAACTTTTCGGGAAAATCTGTTCTTATATGAGCTATCGGTTCTATAACAAACTTTTCGTCCATTTTTATTCCCTTTTATATTTCTGTAAGGTACGTTGAGATAAAATTGATAACATCTCGATTTATTAACTTGTTTAAATATTGTAACATAAATTATAGGATAAAGCTTAAAAATTTTATTAATTATTTTTGTCTACATTTTACAAAGCATATAAAAAAACTCTGTAAAAAACACATATTGAAACTAAAAAATTTTTTAGTTATAATTTTCATAGTATATAAAATGGATGTGAAATTTATGTATTTAAGCATAATTCCCGAGCCTTCTGAATTTAAAATTATTGACGGAAAAGCTGTTTTCATTCTCAATTCAAACATTTCAATTTCCTGCCCCGAAGGTCTTGAAAATGCCTGTGATGATTTGCTTCGTTTTCTTTCAAAAACTTTAGAAACAGAACCGGACGGCAGCGGTGTCGGTCTTATTGAATTTAAAATTGACAAAAGCTGTGCAAAGCCCGAAGGATATATTATAAAAACCGATTACGATAACATTAAAATTATTTCTTCAGAAGCAGCCGGAGCTTTTTATGCGGTGCAGACTCTAAAGCAGCTTCTTTTGCAATGCAACTGTGAGCTGCCGCTTCTTGAAATTTTCGATGAACCTGAATACTCCTACCGCGGTTTTATGCTCGACAGTTCGAGATACTTCTTTGAAAAAGAGGACGTTAAGCGATTTCTTGACCTTATGGCTCTTCATAAGCTTAACCGATTTCATTGGCATTTGACCGATGACCAGGGTTGGAGAATCGAGCTTTACAGCCACCTTTTGCTCGCTCAAGTAGGCGGATTTAGAGCGTACACAAATTTCGGGCGCAAACCACACGGGGGATTTTATACAAAAAACGATATTGCCGAAATTATAGATTACGCTCACAAAAAATTTATTACGGTAATTCCCGAAATTGACACACCGGGTCACGTTGTTTCGGCTATTGCCGCTTATCCTAAACTTTCTTGCTTTAACCGTGAGCTTCCCGTTGCAACCAACAGCGGTATTCATTATGACATTCTTTGTATCGGTAAACAAAGTACTTTTGATTTTATATACAGCGTTTTTGATGAAGTTTGCGAAATGTTCCCCGATAAAATAATTCATATCGGCGGCGACGAGGTACTTACCGAAAGATGGAAATATTGTCCGAATTGCCAAAAACTGATGAAGGAAAAAGGGTTTACAGAAGAAAAAGAGCTTCATTCTTATTACATAAACAAAATTGCCGATTATCTGAAAAATAAAGGCTTTGACGTGATAATGTGGAACGAGGACGAAAAAGACGGCAAAATATCGCCGGGCATCATTAAGCAGTATTGGAACAGCGACCCGCAAAACAAGCCCGGAGAAAGAATAATAAATTCTTCAAGCAAGGCTTATTACCTCGATTTGCCCTACGGCCATATCAACTTAAAGCAATGCTATGAGTTTGAACCGTTTCCCGAAAATTTTGACAAAAATCTTTTTCTCGGCGTCGAAGCTTGTCTTTGGACAGAATATGTTCCGAATATGGTTAAAGCGGGCTATTGCGTTGTTCCGAGACTCGGCGCTTTTTGTGAAAATGCCTGGTCACAAAAAGGAAAAAAATCCTTTGATAATTTTATCTCTAAACTTCCCGCCTATTACAGACTTATAAGAACCGTACCTTTCGGTTATGCGTTACCTCACCAGGCAATGCCGAATTTTATACGCAAAACAGGATACAACATCTATTTTGAAAGACGGCAGCTTCATTGGCAGGGTCTTCATAATATAATCGACAATCGAAAAGTCAGAAAGCTTGCAAAGAAAGGGAGAAAAAACATTGATTAACCTCATACCTAAGCCAAAAAACTTAATTGAAACAGCCGAATGGTTTTCTTTTGAAAAAAATAATGCAACCGCTTTTGTAAGCTGCGAACTCAAAGAAATCAAAGAAATGCTCGGCGTTGTAATGGGATTCGAGTTCAAAGAGGCGAAAAACAACGCAACAATAAGCTTTATTTTTGACAATAGCGAAAGCAGGGACAGTTATTCTCTTATCGTTGACAAAAGCGGTATAAAAGTTTTTGCTTCAAATTGTGAAGGCGCTTTTTATGCCCTTCAAACCGTAAGACAGCTTTTTGAAGCTGATTTTCCTTCCAAGAAATGCCTTGCCTGTCATTTTGTCAAAATTACAAATGACAAACCGAAATATGAATGGCGCGGACTTCATCTTGACGAAAGCCGTCACTTTTTCGGAAAAGAAACAGTAAAAAAGATGCTCGATTTTATGGCTCTTTATAAGCTCAACCGCTTTCATTGGCATCTAACAGACGATCAAGGCTGGAGAATCGAGATAAAGAAATATCCGCTTCTTACACAAATCGGAAGCAAACGCAAATACAGTCAAGTCGGAAACTGGAACTCTAAAAAAATTGACGGAAAACCCGTTGAAGGCTTTTACACTCAGGAAGACATAAAAGAAATTGTTGAATATGCAAAAAAGCGTCAAATTGAAATTGTTCCGGAAATTGACTTCCCTGCCCACAGCGCGGCTCTGCTTGCTTCATACAACCATCTTGCCTGCAGAGATATACCGTGCGAAGTTTTTACATTTTTCGGCGGTATAATCCCCGAATCCCGGGGAAACAAGATGTGGAACAGACCGCTTTGTCTCGGAAAAGAAGAAGTGTATAATTTTGTATATGACGTTATTGACGAAGTATCAAAGCTTTTTCCGTTTGAATATTTCCATGTCGGCGGCGATGAAGCGCCAAGAAACGAATGGAAACAATGTCCTTGCTGTCAGGCAAAAATGAAAGAAGAAAACCTCAAAAACGAAGATGAGCTTCAAGGCTATTTTACCAATAAAGTCAATGAACATCTTCGCTCAAAAGGTAAAATTATGATTGGCTGGAATGAAATTCTCAAAGCCGATTTGATAAACCGTGACATAGTTGCACAATATTGGACGCCGCAAAGAGACAAAAATGTTACTACCCATTTAAAGCAAGGCGGTAAAGTTATTTTAAGCTGTCATAAGGCGTTCTATTTCGATATGAATTACTCTTATGTAACGCTCAAAAGTACATATAATTTCAATCCTGTTTTAAACAATGTTCCGAAAGATTATCTTTCCAACGTACTCGGACTTGAAGCCGAAAACTGGACGGAATGGATAGACAGCGAGGAAATGCTCTTTTATAAGATTTATCCAAGAGCTCTTGCCCTTGCGGAAAATGCCTGGTCGGACGAATCGGTAAAAAATTACAGCGATTTCTGCCAAAGACTTAAAAGACATAATAAAATTATGGACGCTCTGGGCATTTATTACGGCGACGAAAAAATAACCGTTCATCGTTCCGTCTTATATAAAAGCCGAATGGCTTCAAAGCTCAATCTCAAACTTACCGATTTCGATTCGGAATACAGAATTTCAAAAAACGTAAAACCAAAATAAGCAAAATTAAATTGCTGTTTCGGGCGGCCATCCGGGGTCGCCCTTGCTTTTTTTATATAATTTTCGTATGCCCTTTTCCCGCAATCGTCTTACCTACTAATTATGACTAATTTTTTCTTCAGAAGCTTTTATAATTGGCTCATATAAAGCTTTGGAGGAAAAATTATGCCTGAAACTATTGTAAAAAATAAAAATCTTATCAGTGAAGAAAATGAAAATAAATACAATAAAAATTTGCTGAAATTTCTTGCGTATGCGCTAATAGGCTTTTCGCTTTCGCAACTCGATGCGCTCGGAAACATTTCGCCCTTTTCGGTTTCATTTGTTTCAGGCTTACCGTTTGATTACTGCTTTTGCGCCTTCTTAGGCTCATCAATGGGCTATTTCATCTCAAGGCAGTGGAAAGAAGCTTTGAGATATGTTTTTGCGCTGCTTATATGCACCCTTTTTCGTCTTATCGTTCACCGTAAATTTGAGGACGAAAACAATGAGTTTGTCTGCTCGGTTGTAGCCTTTTGCGCGATTATCTGTTCGGGAGCCGCATATCTTGCATTTACATCGCTTACTTTTGAGACTGCCCTGCCTGTTGTTTTTGAATCGGCCCTCTCTCTTTTGGGTACAATCCTTTTCATGAAAGCAAGGGATATTCCGGTTTTCAGCATAGGTTTTAAAAAGCTTTCGGCAAAAGACCTTTTTTATCTTATTGTAAATGCCTGTATTTTTTTGATGTGTCTTTCAGGCTTCTCGGTAGGTACTCTTGCTCCGGCAAGAATAATCGCCTCGTTTATTGTAATTTTTTCAGCCCACTACAAAGGTATTTCAGCTTCGAGTATCGTTTCAATATGCGCCGGATTATCGTTAAGTATTGCTCAATCAATGCATTTTATGTTTCCTCTTTTTATAATTTCCGGACTTGCAGCCGGAATCTTTTCTTCTTTCGGGCAGTACGTTACCGCTTTGTCTTTCGCTGTTTGCGGCTGTATTATTACCGTCGTAAGCTCGCTTGATAATTTTAATTTGTATCCTCTTGTCGAAGTTGTTATTGCCGCAGTCGTCTTTGCCGCAATACCGTCAAAATGGATAAGTTTTATTCAAGACAAAATTGAACAAAACGGTCTTATTGAAGATGAACAGGTCGAACGACAAGTTTGTGCCAACCTTGAAAGAGCGGCACAAAAAATATCGGACGTTTCAATGATAGTTACCAAAGTAAGCGAAAAACTTGACAAGGTGATAAATCCTGAAATTAACAGAATTTTTGCCAAAATGCAGCAAAATGTATGCTACGGCTGTAATAAAAAAAATGAATGCTGGAACAAAATGTTTAACGAAACGGCAACAGACATAATGACGATAGCCGGAATCAACACTTCCTATTCATCTAAAACCGGACTTGAAAACAGATGCATAAGACCCAATGCTCTATTAAAGGAAATTGATAAATATTACGATGACTTTGTAAATAATATGGCTTCAAAAATAAAAATTACGGAAATGCGTAATATCGTAAGCGATCAGTTTTCGGGAATATCTCAATTTTTAAGTGAAATAGCCGAACAGATGAGAACCAGCAAAGTTATAAACAAACAAAAGTCGCGAACGGTAAAAAGCGCGCTTGAAGATAACGGAATTTTTTCGGACGAACTTTATTATTATATTAATAATAAATCGGGAATTATGATTGAAGCTTCATTTTCCGAGGATATACTAAACATAGACCGTAAAAAAATGAAAAAAACGATAGAAACAGTTACCGGACGTAAATTTGAACGTGAAGAAATTGCCATAATGGACGACTGCACTATGATAATTTTTGAAGAAAAGCCCAAATTTAAGGTTCAAATAGGTCAGTCGCAGATACCGTTTGCAAAAAATAATATCTGCGGAGATTGCATAGGCAGAGCATATGACCTTTGCGGAAACGAAATTGCACTCATAAGCGACGGAATGGGTACCGGTTCAAGAGCGGCAATTGACGCTACGATGACAGCCGCCCTTTTTGAAAAACTACTTTCCTGCGGTTTTTCGTTTGAAAGCACAATAAAAATGGTTAACAGCGCACTTATGGTAAAATCAAGCGATGAATCGCTTTCGACCGTTGATGCGGTGAGCGTTAATATTTATACCGGACAAGCGGTTTTCTTCAAGGCCGGCGCTTCGGTTTCGTTTATAAGACATAAAAAAGCCATTACCGAAGTGGAAGAAGATTCAATGCCGATTGGAATTTTGCGTGATGTGCGATTTGCACAATGCTCGGTCAATCTTGAAAAAGGAGATATAGTTCTTCTCGTTTCCGACGGCGTTACGTCAGGTGAGACAGACTGGATAAACGAAGAACTTCTCGCTTGGACAACAAACAGTATGTCTGACCTTGCGGCGCATATAGCTTCACTCGCAAAGCTCAGAAGCGAAAAAAACTCAGGTGACGACATTTCAGTTGTTGCGGTTAAGCTATATTAAGGAAGCTGCTTTTAAATGATGATTAATATTACAGTAAAAATATAAATTTCAGTAATTACTTACAAATTTTTAGAAAAAATTTTGTTTGTCACAAATTTGACACCGAGTACTAATTGTGGTAAAATTAAGGAGAATGTAAGATTTTTACCTATTTAGGGGTGTTTATCGTGGCAGGTACAACAACAAAGGAATACAGTTGCGTCAAAAAAACCAAAAAAGCTTTTGAAAACAGTCTTGTTATGCTGGCAAAGCAGCAGCCTCTTAACAAAATCAGCGTTAAACAGATTTGCGAAAAATCCGAACTTAGCCGTAACGCCTTTTATTTTCACTATGACGATATCAACGCCTTGATTATGGAAATTGAAAACAATATGATTTCCGATATCAAAGCAATGTTTGACAGCTTTAGAAAAATTGATTTTCCCGACAATGTCCTTGTAATAATCCAAAAGCTTACCGATTATCTGATTGACCATAAAGATGCTACTCTTATGCTAATTGATTCGTCTTATTCGGTATCTTTTACGAAACGAATAAACAAGCTTTTCAGCGACTTTTATTTTGACTATTTCAAACAATACCATAAAACAGACTTCCGCGGTACTTATGACTTCTTTTATGAATTTGTTTCAAACGGCTACTGCGGTATGCTTGTGCAATGGCTTCACGATCCCGGCGAAATTTCAAAGCGTCATTTTGTAAGACTCGCCTATACTTTCGTCAGACGACTTCTTGTCGTTGAAAAACCGAATACATAAAACTTAAGGAACCTCTGATTAAATCACGCTTAAGGCTTAAGGAATCACTGATTAATACAAGCGAACCTGCTTGACGGTAAATTATTCCGTCATTTCGCCCAAAAATTCTCGTTGATTTCTTAATTTGTGCAAATTATCGGTT
>CANQLQ010000026.1 GCA_947624755.1 uncultured Clostridia bacterium
GTTCAGCACTAAGCTGTGCCGTGGGGCAAGTGGTAAAGGCTTACATCAATCCAACACGCGTAACTCGTGCAGGCGATGCCTGCCGCGTAATTCCTGCGGACGATGTCCGCCGCGTAACTCGTGCAGGCGATGCCCGCCACGCCTTGCGTGCTTAGCATAAGATTTAATCAGAGCTTTCCTTATAAAAAGTAATATTTGTAAGGCATACCATAAAAAATATTGTAAGAAGAATGTGGGGCGAAAGTTATGTTTATTGATAAAGCAACTATACACATCAAAGCAGGCGACGGCGGTAACGGCGCTGTTGCTTTCCATAGAGAAAAATATATCGCATCGGGCGGACCTGACGGCGGCGACGGAGGAAAAGGCGGAGACATTATTTTTATTGTTGATGACAGCCTTTCTACTCTTTCTGATTTCAAATATAAAAGAAAATATAAAGCGCCCAAAGGCGCGGACGGTTCAGGTGCAAGAAGGAACGGCAAAAAGGCCGAAGATCTTATAATAAAAGTGCCGAGGGGTACAATTATCCGCGAATGTGAAAGCGGTGCGGTTATGAGCGATATGTCTACTGACGAACCTTTTGTTGCTGCCAAAGGCGGCAAGGGCGGCTGGGGAAACAGCCATTTTGCAACCGCTACAAGGCAGACGCCTCGGTTTGCAAAAGCAGGTATGCCCGGTGAGGAATGGGATGTAACGCTTGAACTTAAATTGCTTGCGGATGTCGGTCTGCTTGGTTTTCCGAATGTCGGCAAGTCAAGCTTTATTTCTGTTGTAAGCGAAGCAAAGCCTATTATAGCCGACTACCATTTCACAACAATTACACCGGTTCTCGGAGTAGTTTCGTTGGGCGAGGGCAGCTCATTTGTAATTGCCGACATTCCCGGCCTTATTGAAGGAGCAAGCGAGGGAATAGGTTTAGGCCATGAATTTCTTCGCCATGTTGAGCGCTGCCGTATGCTTCTTCATATCGTTGACGTTGCAGGAAGCGAGGGAAGAGATCCGATTGAAGATTTTGAAAAGATAAATCATGAGCTTGAAGCCTTTAATCCCGAGCTTGCAAAACGTCCGCAAATTGTAGCCGGAAACAAAATTGACCTTGCAACGGACGAGCAGAGAGAAAGTTTCAAAAATTATATTGAAAGCAAAGGCCTTCAATATTTTGAAATGTGCGCTCCGATACTTGAAGGCACAAAAGAGGTTATCAATGCCGTTGCGGCAAAGCTTTCAACTCTTCCGCCTGTAAAATACTATGAAAAGGAAGAAATTCCGCTTGAAGTTACTCTTAAAAGGAGCAACACCGGCTTTAAGATTACGGTTGAGGACGGGGTATATATTGTTGATGCGCCGTGGCTTATACGAATCATAAGCCAGACTGATATGGACGACTATGAATCACTTCAGTATTTTCAACGAGTCCTTATTTCAAGCGGTATAATAGACGGACTTCGACAAGCCGGTATTCAGCAGGGCGATACGGTAAGCATTTATGATATTGAATTTGACTTTGTAAACTAAGGAAGCACTGATTAATTGCACGCATGGCGTGCAGCAATTACGCGGCGGGCATCGCCCGCAGGAGTTACGCGGACACGCATGGCGTGCGCCAATTACGCGGGATAGAAATTATATAAAATTATAATTTTACACCGCGAAAATACTTTGTCCTTAATTTGAAAGTATATTTTTATATTCCGCAATACTTTGTGTATTGCCGAGTATTTTGGCAAAGTATTGCGGAAAATTTGCAAGCAATATGAGTATTAAGCCCTAAGCGTGATTTAATCAGAGGTTCCTTAAAATGTTAAAATACGCTTTTAAGAAAAAATAAAAAGGAAGCACGATTACGGATATACAAGCTTTATCTGTATTTTGCTATTATCCGTATCGTTTGGAAATTTAATGAACAGATTGTTTGATAAAAAATGTGACGCGGCACAGTTAAGTCCGCTTACGCTTGCTTTTGTAGGTGACACGGTTTTTGACCTTTTTGTGCGTGAAAAGCTCGTTTGTGAAGCTAACCGACCGGTTAAAAAGCTTCACAGCCTTGCTTCGGACATGGTCAATGCGGCGGCGCAGGCGCAGTCTGCAAGAAAACTTGCGGATTTTCTAAATGAAAAAGAACTCGGTGTTTTGAAAAAGGGAAGAAATGCTCATACTAATCACAAAGCTAAAAATATGAGCGGAAGTGATTACCATGCGGCAACCGGACTTGAAGCGCTTTTCGGCTATCTTTATCTTGACGGACAGATCGAGCGTTTGCAGGAGATTTTTGATTTTATCACCAAGGAAAAGTAACGCTTTCGCCCTGTTGGGTTGTGTTATATTTTGAAAAAAGCAAAGCTTAAAATATATGTAAAAGATTTTACCCTTACTGTTTTCGGTTCGATTCTTTACAGTCTGAGCGTCAATATGTTTTCGGTGCCTAACAGCATTGTCCAAGGCGGGCTTACGGGAATTTCAATTATGCTCAACCGTTTGTTTCCGGTTATTCCGGTCGGTGCGGCAATATTTGTGATGAACACTCCGCTTTTTATAATCGGCGCTTTTAAAATCGGAAAGAGGTTTATTCTAAGAACCTTTGCGGCAACTTTCATTTTTACAGCCGCAATTGATATCGGTGAGCTTTTCATAAAACCGTACCGGGGCGACAATCTTCTTGCCTGTATTTTTTTGGGTGTGTTTTCGGGACTCGGTCTTGCGTTCGTAATGCTTTCGGGCGCAACGACGGGCGGTACGGAAATTGTAGCTATTCTTGTGCGTCAGAAGATGCCGTATGTACCCATTGGCAGAATGATACTTTTTGTTGACCTTCTTATAATTTCCGTTTCATATTTTGTTTATAGAAACGTTGAAGTAATTATGTATGCCGTGGTGGCTTTATTCGTATCGACAAGAGTTATCGACTTTGTTCTCGGCGGTGCGGGTCACAATAAAATTATGTTTGTTGTGACGGATTCGCCTAAGAAAATCGCCTCGGCAGTTATGAGCAAAATAAGACGCGGCGTTACTGTTCTGCCTGCGTCGGGCGGATACTCGGGAAGAGAAAAAAGTCTTGTTTTCTGCGTAGCAAGAGCAAGCGAAATTGCAAGAGTAAACAGAATGCTTTCAGATATAGATAAAAACAGCTTTACCGTTGTGGGGGATATTGGTGAGGTGCTCGGCAACGGTTGGAAAAGCACTTAAGGAAGCTCTGATTAAATCACGTTTAAGGCTTAATACTCATCTTGCTTGCAAATATTTCGTAATACTTTGCGAAAATACTCGGCAATCCACAAAGTATTGACTTAGATTTTTGGAACAAAAAAAGAAAATTCCAAATTAGGAGACAAAATGTTTTCGCGGAGTAAAATTATAATTTTATATAATTTCTATCCCGCGTAACTCCTGCGGGCGATGCCCGCCGCGTAATTGGCGCACGCCATGCGTGCCCACTGCGTGTGCCACCTCCCCTTTCAGGGGAGGCAAAACTGCTTAATCGAAAAAATTAGATTTAATCAGAGCTTCCTTAATTTTAAGTAAATTTCAATTATTCGGTGTACTTCATAAAAGAGAATATTTTTCGCTGCGGGGAAAAGACAGCTTTAAATTTTATATAAAAAGGAGAATACAAAATGAATTTTACCACAAATTCAAACGGAACATCAGATGGCTTCTGCCTTGTCAGAAGTGTTGAGAAAAAAATGAACATAAAAGGTGTACCTTATCTTGACCTTATTCTTTGCGACAAAAGCGGTGAAATCAACTCAAAGCTTTGGGACTATAAAGAAGATATTCACGGAATTTATGAATCTGGTGATCTTGTTAAGATAAGGGGTACAATAACTCAATATAACGGAGCCGACCAGCTTCGTATTGATAAAATCAGGCATGTAAATGATCTTGATAATGTAGATATGAGCCGGTTTGTTCCTACTGCCGAATATGAAGGAAAAATGATGCTTGATGAGATCTATGCCGTAATAGAAAAAGTGAAAGATGAAGATCTTAAAAGGCTTACATATTCAATCATTAAAGACAGCGAAGAAAAGCTGCTTTTCTGGCCGGCGGCGTTCAAGCTTCATCACGCAATGAGAGGCGGACTTCTTTATCATACCCTTTCGATTCTTCGTATGGCTCAGTCGGTCTGCAAAATTTATCCGTCCGTTGACAGCGACCTTCTTTTTTGCGGAGTTATACTTCATGATATTTGCAAAATTGATGAATTTGACGTAGGCTCTGCCGGAATAGTAACAAGCTATTCCGTAAAAGGTGAACTTCTCGGCCACCTTGTTATGGGCGCTATGAAAATTGCCGAAAAAGCAAAACAGCTCGGAATCTCTCAGGATACCGCAACGCTTGTTGAGCATATGATAATTTCACATCACGGCACACCGGAATTCGGTTCTGCTATAAGACCGATGTTCCTTGAAGCGTCAATTCTCAGTCAGCTTGACACTCTTGACGCAACGATTTTTGAAATTGAAAGTGCGGCAGGTGCGGTAAAAGAAGGTGAATTTACTCCCCGTCAATGGGCGCTTGACAACAGAAAACTTTTCAATCACGCAAGAAAGCCGCTTGAAACCAAAGCAAAACTTGATTAAAAGCCTAAAAAATATATGGAAAATAACGGAAAAAACAAGAAAATAACAAAATAGTGTTGCTTTTTTCATGAAAAAATGCGATAATTAATTATCATTATACTCTTGGACAAAAGGAGATAGATGATGAGAGTAATAACCGGTACTGCAAGGGGACGAAAGCTCATTACTCTTGAAGGTGATGATGTTCGACCGACAACGGATAAGGTTAAGGAGTCTCTTTTCAATATTATTCAGTTTGATGTTGAAGGCGCAAGCTTCCTTGATTTGTTTGCCGGAAGCGGTCAAATCGGAATTGAAGCCCTTTCAAGAGGAGCAAGGCAGGTCGTTTTTGTGGACAAGTCAAAAAAGAGTATTGACGTTATAAGGCAAAACCTCAAAACGACAGGCTTTGAAAAAAATGCGGTTGTAACAGGCGGTGACAGTATAGCTTTTCTTCAAAGAAGAAAGGAAAAATACGACATAGCTTTTCTTGATCCTCCCTATTCGACAGGACTTCTTCAAAAGGCTCTTGAATTTTTGCCGAATGTAATGAGCCGTAATGCAACAATTATCTGTGAAGCCCCGATAAACGAAGAACTTCCGATAACTGTCGGTGATTTCAAAATTTTCAGAAAATATTCATATGGCAAAACGGCCCTGACTTCATATAAGCTTCCCGAAGCGGCGGAGGAATAAAAAATGGGAATAATTGCAATATATCCGGGAAGCTTTGACCCGATAACTATTGGGCATCTTGACATAATCAAAAGAAGCGCAAAGCTTTTTGACAAGGTTATCGTTGTTGTTATGTCAAATTACCGAAAATTAAACAGCACTCTGTTTTCCGTTGAGGAGCGTGTCGATTTTATAAAAAAATGCACTTCGCAAATTAAAAATGTTGAGGTTGAATCTTATATGGGACTTCTTGCCGACTATGCAAGACAAAAAAATGCAAGCGCAATTGTAAAGGGTCTGAGGGTAGTTTCCGACTTTGAAGATGAATTTCAGCAGGCGCTTATCAACAAAAAGCTCAATGATGAAGTTGAAACGGTTTTTATGGCGGCTTCGTCCGAGCATATGTTTTTAAGCTCAAGCATGATAAAGCAAGTATGTCAGCTCGGCGGAGATGCGGCTCAGTTTCTTCCCGAAGAAGTCAGCGAAGAAATTACAAAGCGTCTTTCGCAAAATGTAAAATTACATTAATTATAACGCAGTAAACGCATGATTTTTGTCTGAGTTTATATGCATTGATAAAAGAAAGGATTTTTATTATGGCTTTTGATTTAAATGAAGACGATTACGAATTTAATCAAACCTTCGGTACTTTTTCAGATGATGAAAACGATGCTTACGAGGAAGAATCTGAATTTGACATTTATACCGATGATGAGGCAGACGCAAGGTGGGGAAGTCTTACTTTCATTCAGCTTGTAAACGAACTTGACAGCACTCTTGCAAACTCACGCAAATATTTCTTCTCAAAGAAAAAAAGAGTTGTTAACGCTGAGCTTGCCGTAAACCTTGCAAAAACAATTTCAGACAAAATGCCCGGCGAATTTGAATATGCTCAAAACATCATTGCCGACCAAGAGAATATTATCTCTAACGCAAGAAGCGAAGCAAACGCAATGAAATCGGACGCTGATAATTATGCCCAAAACAAAAGAAACGATGCTGATGAACTTGCTCAAAAGATTATTGCCGATGCACAGGAAAAGGCAAAAAATATCGTAGCTGACGCTCAAAACCATGCAAATGAACTTGTTTCAAACCATGTAATAACCAACCGGGCAAGAGAGGTTGCCGTTCAGATCAATGAAAAAGCTAAGGAACAGGCTTCAAATATCATCAGGGGAACCGAAGATAACTGCCAAAAATACATTGAACAGCTCACTGCATGGGGCTCGGAAAACATTAAAGGCGTTACCGATTTTGCAAATGCTGTTATTATGTCAACAATCGAACTTAGCAAGAAGAACATTGATGAACTTAGCAATATCGGCATAAAATTCAATAATGCTGCCGAAAGCAGAAAAGAAGCTTTGACAAGACCTCCGAAAATGGGAACAAAGCAGCCTGTTGAATAATTGGCCGAAGATTTATTAATAGGGTGCGGATTTAATTCCGTGCCTTTTACTTTTTAAAAGAAAATTTTCGGTTGCCGCTATTGCAAAAGCGGTATTACTGTGATAAAATTTCAATAATATTTATGCGATTTTCCGATGAAAGATTGCGTATGATCGAAGGTGCTTAAATGAAAGAAAAAAGAATCTATACAATTGCAACTGCTCATCTTGATACTATTTGGAACTGGGATTTTGAATACGTTATCAATAACTATCTCAAAAACACCCTTGACGAAAATTTTGCAATGCTTGAAAAGTATCCTGATTACAGATTCAATTTTGAAGGCGCATACAGATATGAGCTTTTTGAAGAGTATTATCCCGAAAAATTTGAAAAGCTAAAAGAATATGTAAAAGCAGGAAGATGGAATGTGACGGGAAGCTGCTATGAAAACGGAGATGTTAATATTCCGTCGCCGGAATCCCTTTTCAGAAATATTCTTTACGGAAACAATTATTTCCGCAAAAAGTTCGGTAAAACAAGCAACGATATTTATCTTCCCGACTGTTTTGGATTCGGCTGGGCTCTTCCGTCAATTGCAAAGCACGCAAACCTAAAGGGCTTTTCAACCCAAAAACTTACTTGGGGCAGCGCATACGGCTGTCCGTTTGATATCGGCGTATGGACAGGCGTCAATGGCGACAGTATTTTTGCTTCTCTTGATTCAAGGTCTTATTGTACGGTTTACAAGGAAGTCAGAAACAATAAAGAATTGCTAAAAAAACTGAACAATAACATAAACAAATTCTCTTTTCCGTGGACTTTCGGTTATCACGGAGTCGGCGATGTCGGCGGAGCGCCTAAAGAAGAATCCATCGCAGCTGTCAGTCGTGAAATTGCACAGAATGACACAAGCGATATTAAGGTTCTTGCTTCTTCTCCGACTGAATTTTTTGATGATCTTTCAGCCCTTGAACCGGCTGAAATCGAAAAGCTTCCCACTTGGAATAATGAACTTGTAATGACGAACCACGGCGTTGGTTCATATACTTCCCGTGCATTCAGCAAACGCTGCAACAGGAAGAATGAAGAGCTTGCGGATATGGCTGAAAAAGCAAGCGTTATCGCTTCTTCTCTTTGCGGTGTTACATATCCGTCCGAAACTCTCGAAAAAGCGTGGAAAAAAGTAATTGCTCATACATTCCATGACGACATTACCGGAACATCTGTTGAAAGAGCATACAAACGCTCATGGAATGATTATATTTTAAGTGCAAACCTTTTCAGCAGTGTTTTTGAAGGCTCAAGCTCAGAAGTTATTCGTAATCTTGATACCTCGTGGACAAAGGGCGTTGCAGTCGTAATCAGCAATACCCTTGAACAGGATCGCTCAAGCGTTGTTGACTTTACCGTTCCCAACACGGGATATAAATACATCAGAGTATATGACAGCGAACAAAGAGAGCTTCCTTCTCAAATCAACAGTATTGACGAAAAAGGAATCCACGCTTGTGTTTTCGTAAATGTAAAAGCCCTCGGCTACAAAGTTGTTGACGTGCTTTACAGTTATGAACCGTGTACTATTGACACGGGCGTACGCGCTTCAGGCAATATTATCGAAAACTTTAAGTATATTGTCACAATTAACAATGACGGAGATATTTCTTCGATTATAGATAAATCTCTTGACAACAAAGAACTTCTTGAAAAGCCGATAAGATATGAGCTTAATAAATATGAAGGCAGCAAGGCATTCCCGGCATGGGAACTTACTTATAAAGAAGTTATGAAGTACCCGTGGGATTTTGCACAGTACGGCAATACCGAAATTGTTGAAAACGGTCCTGCAAGAGTAACGCTCAAGGTTTCACAGTATGCCGGAAAATCAGTTTTCACTTATTACGTTTCCCTTACTCCCGGCGGACAATGGGTCAGCGTTTATAATGAAATAGAGTGGCGCGAGTTTAAGCGAGTTCTTCATAACGGCTTTAAATTCAACGTCAAAAGCAACAAGGCCGTTTTTGACCTTGGACTGGGAGCTATCGCAAGAAATGTCGCAAACAAAAAGCTTTATTCCGTTCCTGCTCAAAAATGGGCGGACATCAGCGACAAAAGACAAAAATGCGGAATCTCTGTTCTCAGCGATTCAAAATACGGCTGGATAATGAAAGATGAACATACACTTCGTCTGACTGTGATTCATTCACCTAAGCATTTCTTCCGTAACGACAGCGTTCAAGGTATGCTTGACTTCGGTCTTAACAGATATTCATATGCTATTTATTCACACGAAGGCGACTATACCAACGGAACTCAGTTTGCGGCAAGGTCGTTCAATCAGCCAATGACCGCTTTTATAACAAGCAAGCATAACGGAACAATAGGAACTGAATATTCTTTCGGTTTTATCAGCAATAAAGACGTAATTATCAGAGCTATTAAAAAAGCCGAAGAAAGCAATGAAATTATTGTTCGTGTCAACGAGGGAGCAAACAAGCCGGCTTGCGGTGTTGAACTGATGCTTGCAAACGGCATAGCTTCTGCAAGAGAGGTCTATGCTTCCGAAGAGGAGATCAAACCTGCAACGGTAATTGACGGAAAACTTGTTTTCGACCTTGCACCGTATGAAGTCAAAACCTTTGCAATAACGCTCAGACCTTGTCTTGTGGGTGCGTCGGGCCGACAGGAATGTGTTGACCTTCCATACAACATCAATATTCTTTCATATAATAATGATTCTGAAACCGCACCTATTCATTCAATCGAAGCAAATGTTCCGGCGGAACTTTATCCCGATGAAATTGAATGCTGCGGAGTTAAATTCAAACCGTCGCAGGAAAAGCGCGGCAATAATGCTGTGATTTGTGCCGGTCAGAAGATTAAAGTCAGCGGCAACCGTTTCTGCTTTGTTGCGGCAAGCCTTTACGGTGACAAGGTTTATAACTTCGGAATCGGTGATGAACAGATAATAATCAAGGTTCAGTCAATAAATGAAAGGGTAGGTAAGTGGGATTTGTATAATCAGGCTGAAACGGCTCATATCAAGACCGACAGACTTGCCTGGGAATCAACACACAGCCACACCGGCGGCAAGGATAACGCCGCAGCACAGCTTTATTTCTTTATGTATGAAATCAACACGAAAAATGTTGATGAGATAACTCTTCCCGACGATAACGGACTTCTTATCATTGCGGCAACTCAGGTTTATGAAAACAGATATGTACGTCTTTGCAATGACCTTTATGACACAGTGAGCGAACGTCCATATAATTATAAGATGTCGTTTACCGAATATAAAGAATATAAAAAGCTTAAGAAAAAGAGTAAAAGACCCCCAAATGTAACCTGAAAAAAGCAATTATAGGCTGTCACAATTGATTTTTTTGGTCAAATGCGTGATTAGGGAAGCTCTGATTAATACAAGCTACCCTGCTTGACGGTAAATTATTCCGTCATTTAGCCCAAAAATTCTCGTTAATACACAAAGTATTGCCTCAAATTTTTGAACAAACTGACGAAAAATTTCCTCGCCAATCAGGGCACCCTGTATTAATCAGAGCTTCCTTAGAGATTCCTTAATGAAAGGATAACAACTCGGTTGGTATAAATATTATGTTTAACAGCAATTGTCACACACACACAGTTTTCTGTGACGGAAATAATACGGCAGAAGAAATGGTTCAAAGCGCTGTTTCTCTCGGCTTCAAAAGTCTCGGTTTTTCGGTTCATTCTCCGATGAATATTGAAAATAGTTATGCTATTAAACCGAATCTTGTAGAAGAATATATAAATACAATTTTATCTCTCAAAGAAAAATACAAAGATAAAATTGAGATATACAACGGCATTGAGCTTGACTCAAACTGGGATTTTGTTGATCTTTCAAAATTTGATTATATAATCGGTTCTGTACATCATTTGCATTGCCCGGGAAGGATTTATGCGGTTGACAAATCTATAGAAGAAACCGAAGAATGTGTAAACAAAGAATTTGACGGCGATTGGCTTTCGTATGCAAAATGCTATTATTCAGAGCTTTGCCGATTTTTATGTGGGCTAAAGCCGGATGTTATAGGTCATTTTGACTTGATTGAAAAATATAACAACAAAGGAAAGCTTTTTGATTCAACAATCCCGGAATATCAGCTTCTTGTCAAAGTATATCTTGACAGGATCTGCGACTGCTGCCCGGACAGTATTTTTGAAGTGAACACCGGAGCTATGTTCCGTTTGGGTAATGACGTTCCGTATCCGGCACAGTTTATTCTTAAACACCTGAAACAGAGAAATATGAAAATCACCATTTCAAGCGATGCCCACAGTACAGATGCGCTGGATTTTGAGTTTGAAAGGGTACAGGCACTTTGCAAAAATTGCTGCTTTGATGAAGCTTATATGCTAAAAGGCGGCAAATTTGAAGCGGTAAAAATATAGGCTGTCACACAGAAATATAAACAGCCTGTTTTTGGCAATGAAATATCCGAAGAAAAGTTCAACTTACTTCGGATATTTCATTTTTATTCGATTTTAAAAAGTTTAGCTCCGTGCGGTTTAACATTAGCCTTGAGAATATTTTTTACCTTTGGCAGCCGGGTCTTTTCCCATATATCATAAACTTCATATGCCGTGTCGGGCATAAGGATTTCCGAAAGGTCAAGTTTGAGATTTCTTTCTGTGTCAGCGGTGTTGAAAAGGGCAATATACTTACACTTTTTGCCGTTTGAAACCCAAACGATTTCACCTTTGTCGTTTTTTTCTTTTCTCAAGTGCTGATGAGCGCCGAAAGATGTTTTATGCATTTTCATATATTCTTCATTTGTAAGAAGCGAAAGGGTCCAATCATCGTTTTCGGGCAAATTTCCGCCAAACATCAAAGGACTTCTGAAGATTCCCCAAAGGGTCATCATTGTGATCTGTTCCGGCTTTGTGAACTGAGTCATTCTGTTTTGCGGCCCGTTGCAGATTCCGTTTTTTGAAAGTCTTCCGAGCGGCAGCATATCACAGTCGGGGAAGTTTCCGCTTCTGACTTCGTTTTGCCAGACGCAGCAGCGCTCAAACATATCGTGGAGCTTGTCCCAATTATCCCAAAAATCGCCGGTCATACGCCACATATTTGCGTTTTTTGCAAGGTGATCGGCATTTTCGATTTGAGCGGGTCCGGGAGAAAGCGAAAGCACAATTTCTCGGCCGCATTTATCAATCGCCTTACGAATCATTTCAATTTCATAGTCTGCCGAATAAGGCTTGTCCCATTTTCTGAATTCGGTAACGCAAATATCGTCGCACTTGATAAAATCAACGTCCCACGAAGCATAAAGCTCTATAATGCTGTTGTAATAATCTTGAGCGCCAACGCAGTTTTTCATTCCGTACATATCTGTGTTCCATGAACAAACCGAAAAAGGGTGCGCAGCTTCTCTTGCGGTGTATTTGCTGTTTTTAATCGGAAGATTCTGATGAACCGCCTGACGGGGGATTCCTCTCATAATATGTATTCCGAATTTCAGCCCGAGGTTGTGGCAATAGTCTGCAATTTCTTTGAAGCCTTTGCCGCCCTTTGCACTGGGAAAACGGTTTTCCGCCGGTATTAATCTGCCGTATTCGTCAAGGTTGAGCGGTGCAAAATTAAAATAGTCGTTGTCTTTTGCATTCGGTTCGTACCATTGAATGTCGCAGACAATATATTCCCAACCGAATTTTTTAAGATGCTTGGCCATATAGTCTGCGTTTTCTTTGATTTGTTTTTCCGTGACGGCGGCGCCGAAACAGTCCCAACTGTTCCAGCCGAGGGGTGGAGTTTTTGCAAATTTTCTGTGCATGATTTTATTCCTTTCTTAGGAAGCGCTGATTAATTCAGGGTGCCCTAATTGGCGGCAGGCATCGCCTGCATGAATTACGCGGGATAAAAATTATATA
>CANQLQ010000027.1 GCA_947624755.1 uncultured Clostridia bacterium
CTCAACCGTTTGAACGCAAAGCGTTCAAGCCGGGTCGCTTCGCCTATAGACCGATTTCTGCTTTGCCCCCCCTGTGGTGAGTTTGCTTCTTTTTATCTTGGGTTTGATAAAAAGAGAAAATGCGGTCTGTGCCTAAGGATAAAGCCTGTTGTAAAGGTTGTTTTTTTCCTAATTTATACTTTGTTCTTTTTGTTTTAGTCTGTGATAGACTTTTTTTCGCGGGGTTCATTTGACTTTAAACATAAATCCGCCACGCGTAACTCCTGCGGACGATGTCCGCCGATGCCCGCCGCGTAATTGCTGCACGCCATGCGTGCCCGCGTATTTCCTGTGTTATTGTATTTAAAAGCAGTTTTTTAAAATAAAAATCTTGCAAAAATAATTTTTATATAAATGTATAAGGTTAAAAAGCCATAATTTATCGCTTTGTTGACTTGCAATTAATTATAATAGGGTAGTGATTGAATGAATGCACAAGAAAGAATTGAAGAAATTTATACAGATTTTCTGGATAACAATACAATTGACGGCATTTCTGTCTGTGATATTTGTAAAAAAGCGAATATAAACAGAACGACCTTTTATAAGCACTTTACAAGCATTTCAGATTTAAGGAAAAAGCTTGTCAGTAAATATACAGATGAGTTTGTCAAGGATATAGTAGGGGAAAAGGTTATTACTTCCTATACGGATTTTAATGAAATTGTAACGAGATATATAAAATTTATGGAAGATAAAATGCACTATGTTAAAATGGGTGTATTGGAAAAACATTTCCATGAGTATGTCCAGTCATTTACTGACAGCCTTTTTCAGGCTTTTTATGAAAAGATGGATATTCCCGTTACAAGGAACGGTTCGTTTGAAAAAGAAATGGTTTCCTTTAATATTACTTATACCATAATGTCCTGGAGTATGATGTTTGTGTATATTACCGATTTCAGGTTTGACATTCCGCAAAACAGGGAAAATGTTGTGGAAAAATATGTTTCTAATCTTGCTAATCTTATAATTGACACTACAAATCCATATGCGTATATTCACCCCGATAAAACTGATATAATAATAGCTATGGCGGATTACGGACTAATTGAAGGCAAAAGCTTTAAAAATGTTTCTCAGCTTTGCAAATTTACAGGTATAAGCCGTCAGGCCTTTTACAGACAGTATAAAAATCTTGAAGACTGCAAGGATAGGGTCAAAAAATTCTGTGAAATTTATGTTGCCGGTTTTATGGCGAAATATGCTTTTGAAGAAAAGTTTTCAACGAGTGTGTTCAGCAAAAGAAAAGCTCATTTTACTAAAGAGCAGGCAGATTTAAAAGGCGTGTTCATGATTGATAAATGGATACTTGACAGTATTAACGGAGGAATTTTTGATTTATATTGTGTTTGCCTTAAACTTCTTGATAAAGAGCTTAATGAAAAAGGAAACGAGAATTTGTATTTTCAGCTTTTTTACTACTTGTGTTCTGTCGAAAATGCTTATTTTTACTACTATTTTTTTCACGATTCACAAATATTGGAAAAGAGTATTGAAATAATTGAGGATTACAGAAATAATTTTCCTAAGATGGATGGGCTTATTAAAAAGCTTAGAAAGCTTATTCCGGAATATGTGAAAAATCTAAAAAAATAATAGACTAATGGACTGAGTTTTCAATAAATTTTGGAGATCGAAGATCAAATTTTATAGCATGAAGCGACAAAAAGCTAAAAACTGTAACAAATTTTACTGCCGAAAATATTGTTACAGTTTTTTTATTTTTGTCGCTTGAACCTTATTAATAATTTAGTAAAATTTATCTGTAGGACGCAGAAAGCTCACCATATCTGCGACTTAAAAAGTTATAATTTTATTTGAAAGGAAGAAACAATAATGAAAAAAGTATTGGCAATTGTTTTGTCTATACTGATGATTCTCAGTGTAATGCCCATGGCGCTTGCTTCGAGCGATTACAACAGAGATGATGTTTCAGCAAACAAAACAGAAACAATCGACAATCTTTCAACAGAACAGATTGCGGGTATTCTTCTTGATTGGGTTGACAGAAAAATCAACGCAGTGTCAGAAGAATTTGCAAGCTTTGACGAACAGCTTGCAATAGCAGGTATGTCGGTTCCGACAAATCTTGACGGCATTATCTCATACAAGGATCATGCTGCACTGCTTGGCGGCGACTTTGCGAATCTTGACACATCTGCACTTACAACAAGAACCGAGGCTGGTTCAGATCTTCAGTTCATTTACAACGTAATCTCTTTCATGGCGGCAAATTCCGACACATTCGCAAAGGTGTTCGCATGGGAAGAAGGTCAGACATTTGATTTTGGCAAAGTTGGTGAATACATTACAAATCCTGACAATAACGTTGACGAAGCTGTAGTTAACTTCTATAATGACTATCTCATCGGCGGCAATATTCAGGAAAAATTCGTTAATGAAATTGCCCGTGAAATGGACTATACCATTAAAGAAGGCGAAACCTTTGATGAAGTTATTGATAACGGAATAAAGCAGGTAGCTGCAAACTTCCTCAGTGATTCCGGTCTTATTTCCGATTCATTGAAGGCAAAGATCATGGCGGCAGATGATGCTGATTATAATCTTAAAACAACAGACGTTTACACACTTATAAAGAAGCTCTTTGCAGACATTCAAGCTGACAAATGGGATAATGTAACAACATATTTCACATATCTTTGCGATAATGTTATTCGTCCTATCCTCAAAGCTTCTTTCGGCTACACTGTTACAACAACTTCCACAGCAGCTCCCTCGGCAGTTCTCGAGCAGTTCTGCTCGGCTTATAACCTTGAAAAGCTTGCAGAGCTTGCAGGAAACGGCAGTGTCCTTTTCCAAGCAGCGGACGGAAAATATTACAGCATTAATGTTGACGGCTTGGCAGGTTATGAAGTAACCTATGGTGAAAGCTTCCTTAACTTTGAAGCGCCAACGGTTGAAATCGGAGACAAGAACACAGTTATCGGTACATACACTCCTACAAATCCCGATACAACATCATATCAGCCTACTGTTTACACGTCTAAGGACTATTCAGAGTATATCGGTGAAGATATGCTTGCCACAGCCGATGAATTTGGTGTAAAAGTTACCGCTGAAGCTCTTCCTCAGGAAATCGCAGACATTATCGCAGCAGGCGACGGCGTTGCAATGCAGGATGAGTTTAAAATGGCTATCAAAGGCAAGGTTCTCGGAAACAGCCTTGACAAAACAATTGAAATCACTTTTGATGAAATTGAAGCAGCGGCAAATGAAGTAATCGCTTCTAAGCTTTCTACAATTCAGGAAACAGTTGACCCGGTTGTTGCGGCGGCGGTCGATGCTGCAAATAAGATGCCCGTTATCGGCGGTTCAATTACCGGCGGCGTTACGATCAACAGCATTACGGTTAAACTCGGTTACACAGGTTATTCAGACGAAGATACCTTTATTTGCGAGGTCAGTGTAGAGCCGACTTATGACATCACATACACAGGTAATATATGGCAGTATGCTTCAATGATCGGCATGACAACTGATAAAATTGAAGCTGATTATATTCAGCCTGTTATTGACGAAACAATCTCAAATCCTGTTGCCACAATAGTAGTCGACAACCTCAACGGCACAGTTGAAGGTATGGACTCTGTAACTGCTCTTATGGATTATGTTGATACAGACTTTGATGTTGACACTTCAATTCTTGACTTTGCTTCAAAGTATGACCAATACAAGGGCTTTGTTGGCCAGATGAACAGACTCCTTTGTGACGTTGTTGACATGGTTCTTTCGGACGACGGTTATGCTTCTCTTAACCTTACAGAAGGCGGAAACGAAAATCTTACGGAAAATATAGAGAAGATTTGCGAAAAAACCGATGCCCTTCTTTCGGCAGCAAAACAGTATATGGATGCAAATGATTTTGCGGCTTTTGCCGATGCAGTCAACCTTGATTCAATTTTTGCATCTGAACACGGCTTTAATGCAAATATGCTTTACAATCTTGATTTCTCAAGCGTTGAAAACCTGTATGTCTGCGCAATCAGAATGGGCTGCGATCTTCTTGTAAAAGATGAAGAAGGACTTCTTTATGATATTCATATGATAGTTGAAGACCTTGACACACTCGAACAGATAGCTGTAGGTATCTTCAATTATGCAATGCCGAAGCTTGCTTCAAAAATCAACGAAACACTTGCCGCTTACAACATTTCGGTAAGCTTTGCTCCTACAAAGGACGCAGCAGCAATTACAAGTGATGCGGACGCAAAAGATTATATCTTAACAAAGCTTGTTGATATGGTATATGATGCGGCTGTTCAGGCAGTTCCTGCCGCAAATAACGCAGTTAATGACCTTATCGCAAAAACGGCCGAAGAAAACGGTATTGAAACATATCCGAGAGTTGAATTTGAACTTGACGTGGCAAAGGGTGCAAATTATAGTGAAACTCTTTCAAATCTTGTAAACAGAGTATATGAGCTTACAGACGGTATCTTCCGTGACGGCGTTCTTGCCGACGCTTCAGCCGATGTTTACGCAAAAATTTCTGCTCTTGCAAATAACTTCCTGCCGCTTGGCTCAATGCTTTCAAATGCGGGCGTAAAAGGCGCTAACGGCTCAATTGATGTTTCTTATATCCTTAGCGTACTCTTTGACGAATGTCTTGCAGGTAATTTTGATAACTTCCTTAGAATGTTTGAAGTAAAAGAAGATGAACTTGCAGGTACGGAACCTGTAACATATGTTCTTATTAAAGCTTCAAAGCATATAGTTGACTCTGTATTCCCGGGTACAGTTGTTCCCGAAAATACTCCTGCATCAGAAACTTGTCAGGAAACCTTTACATCATCTGCGAACGATGTTGTAATCGCTTCAAATAATATGAAGTCAATTAACACCTATAAGGAGGAACTTGTTCCCGCTGTTCTTAACCTTATACGTGAAGCCGGTGTGCTTCCTTACTTTGCCCAGTGCGATAACCATGTATTTGGCGATGCTGTTACAGTTGCCGGTACTTGTGTAACAAGAGGTACTACAACGAGAACATGTACGGTTTGCGGATACAAAGAAGTTGAGGATCTTGGACTTGACCCAACAAATCACGTTTCAATTGAAAATGTTGACGCAGTTGAAGCAACTTGTACAACAGCAGGCTCAACAGCAGGTTCAAAATGTACAGCTTGCGGAGTAGTTCTTGTAGAATCTAAAACGATCCCTGCAAAAGATCACCATTACAGTGAATGGAAAGTAAGCAAGGAGGCAACATGCTCTGAAAACGGAATTATGACTCGCGACTGCTTAGTATGCGGCAATACGGAAACAAAGACCATTGACGCAACAGGCAATCATGTAGATAATAATTCAGACGGCTTATGTGATACTTGCGGCAAGAGACTTTCAGACAATGGCGACAATAATTCGTTCATTGCAAGAATAAGAGCTTTCTTCCAAAGCATTATAGATTGGTTTAGAAATCTTTTTAAAATTTTTGACAGATAAAAAATTATAAAGTTATTAGCTTTGATATAAGCTAAAAAATTATCCTAAAATAATGAGGCCGCTCAAGGTTTGTTCCTTGAGCGGTCAGTCTGTCGATAAACTGTTTTGTGATAAAAGTTTTCGCCCGCCTTTTTCAAAAGGCGGCGGGGTAGAGGGGCGGAGCCCCCATTGCCGGGGGTTCCCATAATCTTACTCCTTTTGTGCATATTGCCAAGCGACACATACTTTTCTATACGCCGGCCGTTCAAGGTTTGTTCCTTGAGCGGTTGTAGTTTTTATGAAAACGGATAAAATCTCACTGTTTTAACAAAATAGAGATCTCAAAAATTTTCAGTTTCGGATTTTGTCTTTTTCCAACAGTTCACCGAGAATCAGCTCTTTCGCCTTTTCCAAGCTTTTTAAAGGATAAAGAACAAAAACGCAGTACATATTTTCAAACATATGAAGGCTAATATACAAGCTTGAAAGTGCTTTAACAAATAATTTCTTAAATACTGTACAATATGATACACAAATTAGAAAAAATGTAGCTGTGTTATTCTTTTACTTTTCTAAAATCTATTTATTTACATTAATATAGTATAACAAAAATATAAAAAAAGACACTTTATTTTTCAAATATCGGGTATAAATATATATTGAAACAATAATTACGCTTTAAAATCAGTATCATATGAGACGCTTTGAAAAAATTTTTTTAAACAGGATATGCCTAAATGAGGTGCATATCGCAATGAAAACAGTAATTTTTAATGTTGTTCGTTAAAAATGCTATGACAGTTTTGCCGTCCAATATGTTTTTGGGGGATAGGCTATGGGTACGCACTTTAGACAACGGATTGCTTCTTGTATTAGCGGGTTAAAGGGCGATAGTTTTTTACATTTTTTACAAATCGCCCGATAAATACATATCGTATTTACCCGCCTGTTTAGTCATACTGACAAATTTTTTTATTTTCTGAATATAATGATTTTAAATAGAACAAAAATCTTTTAGATAACTTTTAATTTTGGTAAAAAATGTATTGGCTTTATTCTTGATGTTATTTTTATTGACAATAAAAAAGTCAAATGATAAAATATGCATTGCTTTACCCGCCTGTTTTGTTAAACTGACAAAAAGTTTTTTATTTTCTGAATATAATGATTTTAAATAAAACAAAAATTTTTTCAAATAACTGTCAATTTTGATACAAAATGTATTGTTTTTACGTTTTATGTTGAGATATAAAAAAATTCTTTAATTTGTATTGACAACAAAAGGGTCAAATGATAAAATATGCATACAAATTTTTAACTGTTGATGTTGGCGGTATTGCTGGATCCTGCTCGATATCAATTCAAAAAAGGGGGTGGTTTACAGCAGTGGATAGCGTCTGCTGCCGCCAAATGATAATATACGGCTGATTCAGCCGTAAAATGGAGTTTGAAAAAACTCCGGTGGGAAAAATTTTTAAATTAAAAAAGGAGGTTTTCAATGTGAAAAAGAGATTATTAAGCTGGTTGTTAGTTGCATGTTTGCTTCTTACAAGTATGCCGCTCGTTTATGCCGTTGATTACAATAAAGGCGACGGCGAATTTAGCATCACTGTTAAAGAAGTTGTTTCAACATCAACAAACGAGTTAAAAGTAACTCTTCTTCAGCAAGAAACAGATGTCCCCATAGATATTCCAGTATTGGGAGCTCTTAATGTGGAGGACACCACTGCCGAGACATTCTCGGGCAAGATTTCCGGTATAGCTAACGGCGATTACACACTCACCGTTGAAGGCGACAATTACGCAACCTATACCCAGGATATCACTATTAATGACAATTGCATCAACGTTACTCTTTACAATGAGATTTCAGTTAACTACGGTCGTTATGACGGTATAGTTGACGGTAAGCTCAAGCCCAAAGAATATGTTGACAGCGAAGGCAAAGTACAGACATACGTACTTTTCGGCGTTATCGCAATAGGCGATGTTGACAACGACGGTCAGATTACAAAGACTGATGCTGACCACGTTACAGCACATATCGGCGACACATCCGACGATGCCATCGCATTGTACGACCTTAATGGTGATGACAAAATCGACATAGTTGACCTTACATACGTTACACGTAATATTCTTGGCGAAAAAGTGTCCAGCAACGTTGAGGCAACTCCTGTCACTTCAATTTCATCTCTTGTTCTCCAGAAGAGCGCATCAGTTGCAGCTCCTCAGGGAACAACGGCTACAACAAAAGAAGCTCAGGTAGCTGCTGACGGAAGCGTTACTTATGTTGAGAAACCAGCTGACCTTAAAGAAGTTCTTCTTTCTTCAGAAGCAGAAACTGTTGTTTCTCTTGCTCCTTCCGATGCCGATGCTACAATTTCGGATAATACTCCGGCAGAGCTCGATCTCGATCTCGGCGTACCCGAGGACGCAGAACCGGGTCAGGTTCCCGAAGAAGCTCCGGTAGTTGAGGCTATCACAATCGTTCCTCCTGTTGATTCCGAAAACAAGATCACAGAAGGTACAATTACTGTTGAAGGCTACAACACCGAAACAGGTGAAGAAGTTATTGTTAACGCTCCTCTTCACGATTCTTCTGCTAATGCCGCACAGTCAGAAAAGATAGCTCTCATGTCTGCAAATTCTATTATGACAGTTGCAGGCGAACCGATGCCGATTTTAGATCCTGTTCAACCGACTGAAGGTACAACTGCTGTTGAAAGCAACGGTACAATCGTTGTTAACCTCGGCAGCAAGGTTGCTATTAAGAAGGTTTCAATCAGAGTTACAGGTACAAGCAGCGGTAAGCTTGCTGATATAGCAAAAGTTGAATTCCTTGACGACTTTGCTTCTCGTATCCCTGAACCGAAACTCAGCATTCCTGAAATCATTGAAGACAGCGTATCTAACTCAGAAGGCGAATACAAATCCCTTAAGTTCTCCTGGACAAAACAGGAAAACATTACCGGTTATGAAATTTCCATTAACGGCCCCGGAGTTCCGAACATCACAAGAACCACAGACGATACTTCATACACATTCCAGTCAGATAAGAACGTTGCTGTTCTTCAGACATACGGCAAGTATGAAATCAAGGTTCGTTCCTTCAGCGGCGACTGGAAGAGTGGATGGTCAAAGGCTTATACTTATGAAGTAACCTGCGTTTCACGTCCTAACGCTCCTGAATATCTTAAAGCAACACCGGGTATCGGTTGCCTTAACATTTCATGGCGTGCCCTTTACGATACAAACCAGTGGACATTGTATTACAGAAATCTTACAAAGGGCGAACAGGAATATAAGCATACAGACAAACTCAATTCTGCTTCTTACAAACTTGATAACCTTGAGGGCGGCGACGAGTACGAATTTTATGTAGTAGGTCACAACAGAATCGGTGACAGCCCGAATTCTCAAACTGCTACAGGTATTGCTCTTACCGCTAAAGGCGCAAACCTTCCTCAGTATCAGCTTCTTAATGTTGATAATAATGAAGGAAAAGCTCTTACTCATATTAAGGAAATTGACTTCTATAAAAATACAATGACTGTATATAAGAGAGATGCAAGCGGCAGTATCGTAGCTCTCCCGGGAGGCCAATTCACAAAAGACGATCTTAAAGAAATTCTTACTGATCATGATCCCGAAACATATTTCACAATTAACGACTGGGATAGCGGTAACAGCTATGATGGTACCGGCGCTGACGGAAATGATACATTGAAAGCTCCTATCATCAGACTTGATCAGAAAATGACAGTTGATACATTCTGCATCGCTCCGAAAGACGGCGCAACACTTCATATGACAAGCGCTAAGATTGGTTATAAAGATGATGACGGCAAAAAGCAGCTTGTTTCTGCAAGCCTTGTTCGTAAATATGATGCAGAAGGCCGCGCTTATTATGAAATAGTTGCTTCTGTTCCTATCACAAGTGATGAATTCCAGATTCGTGTAAGCGGTTCAAACGGCATGTCAGCATCAGAAATAGCTGTTTACAATTATGTTTCGGCTTATAATGATGCAAAAGCGCTTTTCACCGACTCAAAGCAGACTACACTTGCTAACAGCGCTGAAGTAACACGTCAGAAAGTTGACGAAATCAGAGAATTTATTAATACTCCTGACGAAAAAGGTAATTACTACACCAAGAAGGACGCTACTGAAATAGTTCTTCAGCAGGCTGAAAGACTTATAGCTTATCCGGGTCTTCAGGAAGAAATAAGAGTTCATACCGAAATCACTCCAAAAGCAGACGGTAACATGGATTCAGCTCTTCCTGTTTCCAATAATCAGCCTCTCGGCTATGTTGCAGCAGCAGGCGAAACAATTATTGTATTTGTTGCTGACGAAAGAGGTTCTTCAAACGGTTCAAAGACAAATCTTAACCTTGTAGTTACTCAGTATCATTCCGAAGTTAACCAATGGCAGGAGGCTATTCCTCTTACTATCGGTATCAATGAAATCGTTGTTCCTCCTCTCACAAGCTCCACAAGAGAACACGGCGGTGCGCTCTATGTAGCTTATGAAGCAGGCAAGGCAACAAACAACGATTATATTGTACGTGTTCAGGGCGGAACAAAGATTCCAATGCTCGACGTAAGCTCTTACAGACTCAACAGCCCTGAGTTCAGCGACAAAACCGACAAAGACGCACTTCGTACAGAACTCATCAACAAATACTATGAAGAACTCAAAGCATATGTTGGCGAAGACGGAAGTGCAATCGAAGCATCACATAACGATATTCATGCTAAATCTGAAAACGAAAGCGTAAACAGATATGAATACGATAAAACAAACTGCTTCCTTAACTCAACAGAAGTAGTTATGGATCTCGCTGAGTTCAGCGTACCTGCAGCACAGGCTCTCGCAGGTATCGAAAGCGCAGCTGAATCCAAGGGTATTACTCCGCAGCAGCAGCTTGACGACGCTTTGAAAGCAATGGATCAGGAGATTGAATTCTTCTATCAGTTCAAAGGTCTTTACAAGACAGACGACACCAGCGATACCGACAGATATCCGACAGGCAAACAGAACATTCGTTATATGACAATGTTCACCGGCGCATTCATGTATGCGGCAGGCAAGCACATCGGTATCGGATACGACAGCGTACCGGGTATATTTGCAACAACGCCGATCACTATCGACGCACAAGGCAAGTATGTATCCGGCGGATATTCAGGCTGGGGTATCGGTCACGAAATCGGTCACGTTATTAACAACAAGAACTATCAGGTAACTGAAGTTACAAACAATATGTTTGCTCAGCTTGCTCAGATTTATGACGGCGTTGACGTACGCTCAGATGAAGAGAAGTTAAAGAATCCTGATCATACGCCTAATGACAACTTCCGTACTCCTTATTACAATGAAGAAAACGGCAGCGGTACATGGACAAAAGTTACAGGTTCTAACGCAGGCAATGTTCCCGGCTTAGGCGATCAGCTTGCATTCTTCTGGCAGCTTCACCTTGCATATGATAATGATTATCATTACAAAACTTATGATAATCACGAAGAGCAGCTCAGCCATATCTTCTATGCTCGCGTTGATTCTTACTACAGAAACGTATCTAAGTTCAACAACAGCGAAAAAGGCAAGACTCTTACTATTCCTCTTGACATCAGCAGCGACAGTGCAAACAACTTCATGAGAGTTTGCTGCGCAGCTGCCGACAAGAATATGCTCGACTTCTTCCGCGCATGGGGTATTATTCCTAACGCAGAAACTGAAGCATTTGCAGCTCAGTTCGATGAAGAAACACGTAAGATCCAGTATGTTGACGATGACAGCTTCTATTATGCTATTGAAAACGGCGTATCAGTTGCCGGCCAAACATCAGTCAGCGCAACAATTGACGGCGTTGTAGATAATAGAATCAAGAGCAATAAGGTAGTTCTTAATATCACTAACACAGCTTCCGATAAGGACGCAATGCTCGGTTACGAAATTTCACGTAACGGCAAGGTTGTTGCATTCGTTCCCGCAAAAGAAGGTACAACAACTTACACAGATGTCGTTGCAACAGAAAACAACAAGGCCTTTGTTTACAGCGTAGTTGGTGTTGACCGTATGCTCAATACAACACAAGCAGATGTACTTGACGAAGTTAAGGTTATGCACGACGGCGCTATTGACAAGTCTGAATGGACAGTTTTCGATACAACTCTTTACAGCGAAGACGATATCAATATCGAAGCAGGCGACGAAAATGCTCCTGTATATTCATGCGAACCCGTTCGTCTTTCAAATCTTGAAAAGATGTATGATAACAAACTTGAAACTGTTTACAAGGGCACTTCAAACTATGAAGTTGACGGTGTTCAAAAGGAAGGTATTCCGATGTTCACTCTTGACCTCGGTAAGACCGAACAGGTAACAGCAATTAAGTTTGCTCCATCAAACGAACCGGATGCACTCAAGAACTTTATGGTCTTGGTAAGCCCCGATGCAGAAAGTTGGGAAACCGTTAAGAATATAAGCGACGTTACCGACGAAGGCATCAAGGATAATCAAGACGGCACTTACACAGCATACTTCAACAAAGACGGCGATAATTATATGCATACTTATGATGCACGTTACGTCATGATTATCGCTAACGATATGCAAGCAAATTCAATTTCTTTTGCTGAACTTGATATTCTCGGACCTACAAACGATAACATCGAGCTTGAGCACACAGGTTATGCTGCTTCAGAATATGTCTATAATGCAGCTAAAAATTACTCAATCCCGCAGAATGCAGTAGTATTCTACGGCACATATAAGGGTGATCCTTCTTACAGCGTTGTACTTCTTAAAGATAAGAACGGCAACATCATCAGCGGCGACCAGATCATTCTTGCTCCTGTAACAGAAGACGGCGCACTCGGTGAAACCAGCGACGGCGCATGGATTTACTGGCTTGTTAACCCGTTTAATGAAGAAGTTGTTACAAAGGATAACCTTGACGAATTCATTCAGGAATACAAAGATAATAGCGATGGCAACATCGAGCTTGACTTCTCTTCTGTAC